>CAUBMI010000038.1 GCA_958436995.1 uncultured Collinsella sp. | reverse complement strand
AATAAGGTCTTACCAACAAGTACCTCGGACTCTCCGGGTCAAAGACCTCGCGTTCTCATAGAACTTACCAAAGGCGTTCTCCCCTATGGAGGGCGCCTTTTTTGCACTCATTGGGGACAGACTTACATGAGTGTTTGCAGATGTCAAAGGAATCATAGCCCAGCTGATATGCCTTGAAGCTTGACCAGCGGTACGCATCGAGCGAGTCGTGCGCGCCTTTCACAGGATTGAGATGGATATAATCGAGCAACTGGACCGCCTGCGTGTCCGACTCGACCGCGACCCGCGAATAGCGATTGTCAAACAGGTGCCCCGTTCTCCCCGTTTTCCCATTGAAATACTCATATAAGTCTGTCCCCAATGAGCGGGGCGATGCACTGGCAGATAGTTTTAGTTAAAACGCTTCAGTTTATTGAAGCGTTTTAGTATGCCTTTTACGGGAATCTTACCGTTCGCCGAATAATTTCTTGCTATCATGCAAGACGTAGGGTAAATCTCCGATCGCAAGGAGACACAAATGGTGAAAAAGTCACCGGAAAACACTACTCCCGCAATTGTGGACAACGTAGAGGCGCTTGAGGCTAAGCTCGCTCAGATGCGAGAGGCCCAGGCGCTTTTTGCTACGTACACGCAGGAGCAGGTCGACAAGATCTTCTATGAGGCCGCCATGGCCGCCAACAAGGCTCGTATCCCGTTGGCGAAGATGGCCATCGAGGAGACCGGCCGCGGCGTTCTTGAGGACAAGGTCATCAAGAACCACTACGCCGCAGAGTACATCTACAATGCTTACAAGAACACCAAGACCTGTGGCGTTCTGGAGCGCGACGAGGCTTACGGCATCACCAAGATCGCCGAGCCCATCGGCATCGTGGGCGCCGTCATCCCGACGACCAACCCCACCTCCACCGCGATCTTCAAGACGCTGATCAGCCTGAAGACCCGCAACGGCATCATCATCTCCCCGCACCCGGCAGCCGCCAAGTGCACCATCGCCGCCGCCAAGCTCGTGCTTGACGCCGCCGTCAAGGCCGGCGCCCCCGAGGGTATCATCGGCTGGGTCGATGTCCCCTCCATCGAGCTGACCAACATGGTCATGCGCGACGTCGACATCATCCTCGCCACCGGTGGCCCGGGCATGGTCAAGGCCGCCTACTCCTCGGGCAAGCCCGCCCTGGGCGTTGGCGCCGGTAACACCCCGGTCGTCATCGACGACACCGCCGACGTGCTGCTCGCCGTCAACTCCATCATCCACTCCAAGACCTTCGACAACGGCATGATCTGCGCTTCCGAGCAGTCCGTGACCGTCATCGACACCATCTATGACCAGGTTAAGGCCGAGTTCCAGAAGCGCGGCTGCTATTTCGTCAAGCAGGGTGCCGAGATGGAGGCCCTGCGTGCCGCCATGTTCAAGAACGGCGCCCTCGATCACCGCATTCCCGGCATGGCTGCCGCCAAGATCGCCGAGCTCGCCGGTATCGAGGTTCCCGCCAAGACCAAGATCCTGATCGCCGAGGTCACCTCCACCGACCCCGCCAAGGAAGAGTTCTCCCACGAGAAGCTCTCCCCGGTCCTGGCCATATATCACGCCAAGGACTTCCAGGAGGCCGTCGACAAGGCCGAGCACCTGGTGCTCGCCGGTGGCCCGGGCCACACCGCCTCTCTGTACGTGCACCCCGCCCAGGCCGAGAAGATCAGTCTGTTCGAGCACGTCATGAAGGCCTGCCGTATCGTCATCAACACCCCGTCCTCGCACGGCGGCATCGGTGATCTGTACAACTTTGGCATGAAGCCGTCTCTGACCCTGGGCTGCGGCTCCTGGGGCGGCAACTCCGTCTCCGAGAACGTTGGGGTGAAGCACTTGATCAACGTTAAGACTGTGGCCGAGCGCCGTGAGAACATGCTGTGGTTCCGCGCTCCCGAGAAGGTCTACTTCAAGAAGGGTTCCACGCCCGTCGCCCTCGACGAGCTCGGTACCGTCATGGGCAAGAAGCGCGCCTTCATCGTCACCGACCAGTTCCTCTTCAAGAATGGCAACACCCGCGCCATCGAGGCCAAGCTCGACGAGATGGGCATCGCCCACGACTGCTTCTACGACGTCGAGCCCGATCCGTCGCTGCAGTGCGCACGTCGCGGCGCCAAGCAGATGGCTCTCTTTGAGCCGGACGTCATCATCGCCGTCGGCGGTGGCTCCGCTATGGACGCCGGCAAGATCATGTGGATGATGTACGAGCACCCCGAGTGCAAGTTTGAGGACATGGCCATGGACTTCATGGACATCCGCAAGCGTATCTTCACTTTCCCCGAGATGGGCAAGAAGGCCTACTTCGTCGCCGTCCCGACCTCTTCGGGTACCGGCTCCGAGTGCACGCCGTTCGCCATCATCACCGACAAGGAGACCGGCATCAAGTGGCCGCTCGCCGACTACGCGCTGCTCCCCAACATGGCTATCGTCGACGCCGACAACTGCATGACCGCCCCGCGCGGCCTGACCGCTGCCTCCGGCATCGACGTCATGACCCACGCCATCGAGTCCTACGTCTCCATCATGGCTTCCGACTACACCAAGGGCCTCTCCGAGCGCGCTGCTAAGCTCGTCTTCGAGAACCTGCCCTCCAGCTTCACGAACGGCGCCAAGGACCCGCACGCCCGCGAGGAGATGCACAACGCCTCCTGCATGGCCGGCATGGCCTTCGCCAACGCCTTCCTGGGCCTCAACCACTCCATGGCTCACAAGCTCGGCGCCTTCCATCACCTGCCCCACGGCCTCGCCAACGCCGTCATCCTGACCCGCGTTATGCGCTACAACGCCGCCGAGGCTCCCGTCAAGATGGGCACGTTCTCCCAGTATCCTTACCCCAACGCGCTGCACAACTACGCCGAGATGGCCAAGTACTGCGGCATCGAGGGCAAGGACGACAAGGAGGTCTTCGAGAACTTCATCACGAAGCTCGAGGAGCTCAAGGACTTCATCGGTGTCAAGAAGACCATCGCCGACTACGGTGTTGACGAGCAGTACTTCCTCGACACCCTCGACGAGATGACCGAGCAGGCATTCAACGACCAGTGCACCGGCGCTAACCCGCGCTACCCGCTCATGAGCGAGATCAAGGAGCTCTACCTGGACGCCTACTACGGCCGCGAGCCTCAGGACTACGCCGTCTGCTAGTTTTAGCACGGTTTTTAACGGCGGGGGTGCACGGGTGTTTCACACACCCCCGCCGTCGCTTCTATCGCATCGTTGAAAGGATGCAACCATGCTGCTACCCGATTCCAAGACCGAGCTCGTCCGCCGTGGCAACAAGGTCGTTTACGACCTGGGCGACAAGATTGTCAAGGTCTTTAACGAGACCAAGCCTGTCTCCGACGTGTTCAACGAGGCTTTGAATCTTGCCCGCATCAATGAGTGCGGCATCCGCAGCCCCAAGGCTCTCGAGGTTTCCCAGCTCGAGAACGCCAACGGCTGGGCGCTCGTGACCGAGAAGGTTCCGGGCACCACCCTTGCCGAGAAGATGACTGCCGAGCCCCAGCGCTTTGGTGAGTATCTCGAGATGTTCGTCGACCTCCAAATCGAGATCCACGGCTACACCTCCCCGCTGCTCAACCGTCAGCGCGACAAGTTCGCCCGCATGATCGACAGCCTTGATCAGCTCAATGCCACCACGCGCTACAACCTTCAGGAGCGTCTGGACGGCATGACCAAGGAGTTCAAGGTCTGCCACGGCGACTTCAACCCCTCCAACGTCATCGTCGGCGACGACGGCCAGCTCTATGTGTGCGACTGGGCACACGCCACCCAGGGCTCCCCTGCTGCCGACGTTGCCACCACCTACCTGCTCTTCGCCCTCAACAGCAAGGATCAGGCCGAGGCCTACCTGGAGCTCTACTGCGACCGCGCCGACATGCCCATGCAGGTCGTGCGTCAGTGGACGAGCATCGTCGCCGCTTCCGAGCTCGCTCGTAAGCGCAACGTGAACGATGAGTTCCTGAAGAACTGGATCGACGTCGTCGATTATCAGTAATATCTGAGCGATTTATTTCGCATCGGAGGCACAAGAAAACCCCGCAGCTCATATGGGCTGTGGGGTTTTCCTTTACCCATCGAGTTTATTCGCGCAACAAAATAGACTGCTCCGCATCTCTTCCTAAGAGAGATACGGAGCAGTCCCGCAATTACATCTAATAGCAGAAACGTCGATTAACGGCGGGCCGCCTTAACAAGCTCGGCAACCTTGGCGACGACCTCGTCAATCGCCACGTCCTCGCGCTCGCCCGTGGCACGGTCCTTGAGCTCAACGGTGCCATTCTTAAGGCCACGCTTGCCAAGCACCACCTGATACGGGAATCCCATAAGGTCGTTATCGGCAAACTTAAAGCCGGGACGCTCGTCACGGTCGTCGACGACGACCTCGATACCCTCGGCGCACAAGCCCTCGACGATTTGGTCGCAGACGGTTGCGCACTCCTCCTTCTTGGGATCGAGCGGAATCACAGCGACCTCGTACGGGGCAACGGAAACCGGCCAGACGATACCGTGCTCGTCGTTGTGCTGCTCCACGACGGCAGCAAGCGAGCGGGACACGCCCACGCCGTAGCAACCCATGATAAGCGGCTTCTCCTTGCCGTCCTCGTCCATAAAGGTGGCGCCCATGGCCTCGGAATACTTGGTACCCAGCTGGAAGACCTGCGAGACCTCGATGCCGCGAGCAGCAGAGAGCGGCTTGCCGCAGTGCGGGCAGGGATCGCCGGCAACGACGGTGACCAGATCTGCCCACTCATCGACGGTAAAGTCGCGCTCGGGGCAGGCACCGGTAAAGTGATAATCGACCTCGTTGGCACCGCAGGCCCACTGCTTGGACTCGCGCAGGCTCTCGTCGCACAGCAGACGGATGCCCTCGGGCAAGTTAACCGGTCCGATAAAGCCCTTGTGCAGACCGTAGGTCTGAAGCGCCTCGTCCGTCATCATGCGATAACCCTTGCCAAAGACATGCTCGGCCTTGCAGTCGTTGAGCTCATGATCGCCCGGGACGATGGCCACGACGGGCTTGCCCTCGGCATCGATGAGCGCCAGGGACTTGCGCGTGCCGTTCTCGGGGAACCCAAAGAACTTAGCAACGGCCTCAATGGTGCCCATGCCCGGAGTCTCGACCTTGGTAAGCGTACCGTCACCGGGACCCTCAGTCACGACGACCTTGGTGCTTGCAGCCTCATCATCGGCGGCAAAACCGCAGTCATCGCAATAGACGAGAGAAGCCTCGCCGGCGTCGGCCAAAGCCATGTACTCGACGGAGGTATCGCCACCGATCTCGCCGGAGTCGGCAACGACGGGCAAGGCCTTGATGTAGCAGCGCTCGCAAATGTTAGCGTAGGCCTGCTTCATCTTGTCATACTCCTCCTGCAAGCTCTCCTGCGTGGCGGAGAAGCTGTAGGCATCCTTCATGATGAACTCGCGACCGCGCATCAGGCCAAAACGGGGACGGAACTCGTCGCGGAACTTATCCTGGATGTGATAGAGGTTCACTGGCAGCTGCTTATAGGAGCGCAGCTCGTTGCGCACCAGGGCCGTGACGGTCTCCTCGTGCGTGGGGCCCAGCACGAACTCGCGACCATGACGGTCGTCAAAGCGCACAAGCTCCTTGCCATAGGCATCGATACGGCCGGACTCACGCCACAACTCGGCGTCGACCATAATGGGCATCATAAGCTCCTGGGCGCCGGCGGCGTCCATCTCGTCGCGCACGATGTTCTCAATCTTGCGAATCGAGCGCCATGCGAGCGGCAGGTAGGAATACAGACCGGCGGCCTCCTTGCGGATCATGCCGGCACGGAGCAGCAGGCGGTGGCTGGCGAGCTCAGCGTCCGCCGGATCCTCTTTAAGCGTCGGCGCATAGAGCTTAGACATATACATTGCTCGGGTCATTTATTTCTCCTCAATAAGCTTGTCGACCTCTGCCATAAGCGCGTCGACAATTTGGTCCTCAGCTACTTTACCAATGATCTGGCCATGCGAAAAGAGCAAGGCCTGACCACGTCCGCAAGCAACGCCCAGGTCGGCATCAGAAGCCTCGCCGGGGCCATTAACGGCACATCCCATGACGGCAATCGAAAGCGGCGCGGAATAGTTCTTAAGCCGCTCGGTGACCTCCTCGGCGATGGGAATGAGGTTAACCTGGCAGCGGGCGCACGTGGGGCACGAGACAATCTCGGGACCACGGCGACGCAGGCCCAGCGACTGTAGAATTCCCCAGGCGACCGGCGGCTCCTCAACCGGATCGGCCGTGAGCGACACACGCATGGTGTCGCCGATGCCTTCGGAAAGCAAGATACCCAAGCCTACAGAGCTCTTGATGGTGCCCTGAAGCTTGGTCCCCGCCTCCGTCACGCCCAGGTGAAGCGGAACGTGGGGAATCTCACGTGACAGGGCTCGATAGGTATCGAGCGTCGTTTGCACGCTATGGGCCTTGGCCGAAAGCACAATGTTCGTAAAGCCGCGATCCTCAAAGTGCTTGACGAAGCGCTCGCTCGACATCACGAGCTTTTCGGGCTGCGTGAGGTCGTCGCGCTCGGCAATATCTTGCTCAAGCGAGCCCGCGTTCACGCCAATGCGAATCGCACAGCCCGCGGCACCCGCAGCATCGATCACCGCGTCAACCTTGGCCCAATCGCCGATATTGCCGGGATTGATGCGCAGCTTGGCGGCACCGGCCTCAACGGCACCAATGGCGAGCTTATGGTTAAAGTGGATATCGGCGACAATGGGCACCGGAGACTCGGCACAGATGGTGCGGAAGCCCTCAAGCGCGGCCTCGGAGGGCACGCTCACGCGCACGATATCGCAGCCAGCCTGCGCCAACGCGCACACTTGCGCAAGCGTTGCCTGGGCATCAGCGGTATCGGTGCAGGTCATAGATTGGACCACCACCGGCGCGCCGCCACCGATCTGCACGCCGCCCACATGCACGGGGCGCGTCAGCTCGCGAGGCAAAGGATGGGATAAAGACAATCCAAACACTCCCCTACAAAATAAATCGAAGGATGTCGGAACGAAGCATATAGACAAACAGCAGCGCAAAGAGCGCGATGCCCACATAGCTCACAATCGTCTGAACCTTGAGCGGAAGTTCGCGGCCCGCAATCTTCTGAATGATCTCGATGACTAGCTTGCCGCCATCGAGTGGCGGGATGGGCAGCAGGTTCATAAAGCCAAGCGAGAATGAAATGAGGGCGGCGAACGAAAGGAACGTGGCAGGGCCGGCAGCAGCAGCCTGTGAGGACATAACGCTAATACCCACGATCGAAGAGGACTGATCGAGAATCTCCATCGTATGCTGCGGCTGGAGCAGGCGCATCACGCCCTCCGCTGTCTGCACAACATAGGAGAACGACAGGCGAGCCGACGTGATGGGGTCTAAACGGACCACCTGCGTAGAGGCATACACACCTAGGCGATCGTCCTCTTTGAGCGCAACCGTGGTCAAATGCTGCTTGCCGTCACGCTCGTACTCAATGGCGATATCGTCCTTACCGGCAGCCTTGCCGATGGCATCGTAAACGTCCATCCAGGTAGAGCACGATACTCCGTCGACCGAAAGAATCGCGTCGCCGCCCTCGATTCCCGCCGAGGCGGCAATCGAGCCTTCGTCAACCTGGCCAATCACATTGGTATCCACCGGCACGGTGACACCTGCGATGGAATAGATGCTCATAAGGAGCAAAAAACCCGTCAGGATATTGACAATAATGCCCGCAAGCAGCATAAAGGCACGCTTGACAAAGCCCTGGCCCAAATAGGTGTGCGAGCGCTCGCGCGCAAGGAATTCGGCCTCGTCGCACGGCAGTTCCCATACATCGCCCTCGGCAGTCGCATGCCCGCGATCGAACCGACGGCCGTCAAAGGTGGTATAACCCGCCGCGTCACGCGGCAGAGTCTGGTACTTGGTGGGATAGTAGCTGGGCGAAGGCTTTTCCCCTTCTTCATACCAGGGAGCGATAGAGCCCCAGCCCAACAGCAAAGCACAGGCCTCGAGCACATCCTCCTCGGACAGCTCGAGCTCGACGGCAAGATCGGCCACCGTCACCCGGCCGTGGCGATAGATGGCCGCGAGCACGCGATCGGCACACGAGACGTCGGTCGGATCCATACCGCAGATGGCAGCGTAGCCACCCAGCAGCAGCGGGGTCACGCCAAACTTGGTTCCAATGCGACGCGACGTGTAATGGATGTCAAAGCGGCACGGCAGACCCAAAAAGAACTCGGTCACACGGACGCCGCAGGCACGCGCCGCCAAAAAGTGGCCGCCCTCGTGCAAAAACACGAGGACGGAAAGCATCAGCAGGCCCCAAAAGACCGATGAGAGAACGCTCAGAACAGTATCCATAAAACGAAAAAACAATCCTTATGGGTTAGGAACGGGTTGCGGCGAGCACCTGCGCAGCCTTTTCACGCGCCCACGCATCGATGTCGCGAAGCTGCTCAAACGAATCGACCACCTGCATATCGTGGGCGTCCATGCAGGATTCCACAATGCGATCGATATCGGTAAAGCTGCAGCCATCGTGCAGGAAGGCATCGACGGCGACCTCGTTGGCGGCATTGAGCACGCACGGCATGGTGCCACCCGTCTTGCCGGCACGCTCGGCCAGTGCCAGACAGCGGAAGGTATCCATGTCGGCAGCATCAAACGTGAGCTGCCCCAGCTCGCGGAAATCGATACGAGGCGCCGGAGTATCCCAACGCTCGGGATACGAGAACGCGAACTGGATGGGAATACGCATGTCGGATGCACCGAGATGCGCCATCACGGAGCCGTCGGCGAACTCGACCATAGAGTGAATCTTGGACTGACGCTGCACGACCACGTTAATGAAATCGAGGTCGCAGTTAAACAGATGCATGGCCTCAATGCGCTCCAGGCCCTTGTTCATGAGGGTGGCGGAGTCAATGGTGATCTTGGCACCCATGGCCCACGTGGGATGCGCGAGGGCATCGGCACGCGTCACGCGATCGAGCTCGTCGCGCGTGCGGCCAAAGAACGGACCGCCCGAGCAGGTGAGCCAAATGCAGTGGGCCTCGCGCGGGTTCTCCCCCAGATAGCACTGGTAGATGGCGGAATGCTCAGAGTCGACCGGAATAAGCTGGCCCGGTTGCGCCAACGGCATAAGCAAGTCGCCACCGACGACGAGGGACTCCTTGTTGGCAAGGGCAAGGCGCTTATTCGAGGTCAAGGCCGCATGGCTCGCCTCGAGACCGGCGGCGCCCACAATAGCGACGAGCACGCAGTCGACATCGTCGCGACGCGCGAGCTCGCAAACCGCCTGCGCGCCAACGCCGAGCTGTGTGCCCTCGGGCAACTCCTGCAGCACGGCGTCATCGCCATGAGCGACATCGGCAACGGCAACCGCCGGAACCGAGAACTCGCGGGCAGCGGCAACGAGCTCCGAGGTGCTGGAATTAACGGACAGCGCCGTCACCTGCAGGCGATCGGCATGCTGGCGGCACACATCGAGCGCCTGGGTGCCGATAGAGCCCGTACAACCCAGGATGGCAACGCGAAGGCGTCCATCGGGGCCATACGTCGTCTGGAAGGACATTACAGCACGCCTCCAATCATCAGCAACAGCTGTGCGGTGATGCAACCGAAGATAAGCGAATCGCTACGATCGAGCATTCCGCCGTGGCCCGGGATAAGGTTGCCGGAATCCTTGACGCCCACACCGCGCTTGATGCGCGACTCGATAAGGTCGCCGATAACGCCCAGAATGGACACGACCACGCCGCACAGCAGCGCATAGGGCAGGCTGAGCTTGTAGAAGTGCGTCGCCCACAGGATGAGCCAAATCAAAACCGAGCCCAAGATGCCGCCGGCAAACCCCTCCCAGCTCTTTTTGGGGGAGATCTTGGGAACCATCTTGTGCTTGCCGATACGGCTGCCCACGATGTAGGCAAACGAATCGGAGACCCAAAGGGACGCGCAAACGCCCACTGAAAGCAGGGCGCCGGCAAAACCGGGCACGGCATCGCGCAGCAGCACGATAGCCGACAGCATAAAGCCAGTGTAGATGGGACCCATGAGCGTCACGGCCACATCAGAGATGCGGGTACGCGGCGACCAGACATACCAAATGCCCACAGCGAGCATCAAGGCAAAAAGCAGGGCATTCAGCAACATCGAATCGCCCAACGCCGACAGCGGAAAGAGTACGGCGGCAGCGATACCCATGCGCTCGTTAGCCATCTTGCCATCGAGCCTTGTCATACGGAAAAACTCATAGCAGCACAGACCGCTCATGACAGAAACAAAGATGGCCGTGGGCACGATACCCAAAACCAGGCACAGGATAAAGACAACGGCGTAGACGATACCGGCGGCGGCACGGGTAATAAAGCCCGCCAGCCACGAACCGGTGCCGCTCTTCGCTGCAGGCGCTCCCGCAGTGGCAGCCTTGCGCGCAGGCGCCGCGGAAACTGGCGTCTTGGGAGCAGATGCCTTGGGACGATCGGACACGATTAAGCCTCCTCGGTCTTGCTCAGTCCACCAAACCTACGGTCACGGCCCTGATAGGCCAAAATGGCGTCGACAAGGCCCCAACGATCAAAGTCGGGCCAATAGGTATCGGTGACGTAGAATTCGGAATAAGCCACCTGCCACAGCAGATAGTTCGAAAGGCGCAGCTCACCAGAGGTGCGAATCACAAGTTCGGGATCGGGAAGACCGGCGGTATAGAGGTGGGAAGCCACCATGTCGTCATCAATTGCGGCAGGATCGATCTTACCGGCGGCAGCGTCGGATGCGATCTGACGGACAGCGCGGGTAATCTCGGCACGCGCGCCGTAGTTGACGGCAAGCGCCAGCGTCATACCGGTGTGATCGGCGCACTCGGCAAGACCGCGCTCAAAAACGTCGCGAGTCTTCTTGGGCAGCGCGGAAATGTCACCCAAAAAGACTACGCGCACATTTTCGCGCTTCAGAAGCGGCAGCTCGTCGATAAACGTCTTGGCAAACAGGTGCATCAGAACGTTGACTTCGTGCTGCGGTCGATTCCAGTTTTCGGTCGAAAATGCATAGGCCGAAAGCACGTCGACGCCCAGGCGCACGCAGGCGGTAATGATCTCGCGCAGCGAGACGATACCCGCCTTGTGGCCCTCGGTGCGTGCAAGACCGCGCGACGTGGCCCAACGACCGTTGCCGTCCATGATGCACGAGATATGGTGCGGAATGTTATTGAGGTCAAGGTCGGAAAAACCGACGCCCGCAGGGGCGTCGGCAAAGTACTCGACCAGTTTATGCTCGTCGTATTGCACCTTAGATCTCCATGACCTCGGCTTCTTTTTCCTTCAGAAGCTCCTCGACCTTGGCGACATACTCATCGGTATGCTTCTGGACCTTGGCCTGCTCGCGACGTACGTCGTCCTCGGTGAGCTCCTCATCGCGCTCGAGCTTGTTGTTGAAGTCGCGACGGATGTTACGGATAGACACCTTGGCCTGCTCGGCGTACTCGCGGCACTCCTTGACGAGCTCGCGACGGCGCTCCTCAGTGGGAGCCGGGAACGGAAGACGAACGACGGTGCCATCGGAGTTGGGGGTAATACCCAGATCGGAAGCGCCGATGGCCTTGACGATAGCATTGATGAGCGCCTTATCCCACGGCTCGATGAGCAGCATGTGAGCCTCGGGGGTTTTGACGGCGGCAACCTGCGTGACCGGCGTGGGGACACCGTAATAATCGACGGTGATGTCGGACAGAATGTTGGCGTTGGCACGACCGGTACGGACCTTGGAGAAGTTATGCTTGAGGGACTCGAGCGACTTGTCCATATGGGCGGTGATGTTCTCTGCCATGCTTAATCCTCCTGATAGACGAGCGTGCCGACGGGCTCACCCGCGAGCGCGCGCTTGACGGTGTCCTCGCCATCGATGTTGAGGACCAAAATCGGCATACGGTTATCCTGGCACAGTGCCGTAGCCGTGGAATCCATAACCTGCAGACCGCGGACGAGAACCTCGTGATAGGTAATCTTGTCAAAACGGACGGCATCGGCGCACTTGACGGGATCCTTGTCGTAGATGCCGTCAACCTTGGTGGCTTTAATCAGAATCTCGGCGCCGATCTCGCACGCACGAAGAGCCGCGGCGGTGTCGGTCGTAAAGTACGGATTGCCCGAACCGGCAGCGAAGATGACGACGTTGCCCTTGGACAGATGGTTGATAGCGCGGCGACGAATATAGGGCTCGCAGATCTCGTTCATCTGGATAGCGCTCATCACGCGGCAAGGAACATCGTTGTGCTCGAAGGCATCCTGCAGGGCGAGCGCGTTCATAACGGTTGCCAGCATCCCCATGTAGTCGGCCTGAGCACGCTCCATGCCACCGGCAGCGCCTGCCATGCCGCGGAAAATATTGCCGCCGCCGACAACGACGCCGACCTCATGGCCAACGGCGAGCAGCTCCTTGACCTGCTTGGCAAGATGATCGGTAACCTTGGGGTCGATGCCATATTGGCCGTCGCCCATCAGTGCTTCGCCGGAAAGCTTAAGAAGCACGCGTTTATATCGGATGTCGGACAAAGCGATCCTCCTTTAATTAGACTCTCAATATGATATCAAAGGCTCTGATAAGAGCCATGAAAAAGCAGGCTGTGAGTAAAACCCACAGCCTGCTCATTACCAGCTACAAGAGCTTATTTACTCGCCACGGACCAGACGGTCAAAGGCAACGACGGTAATGGTGTCGCCGAGCTCCTTGGAGACCTGCTCAGCGTACTTCTTGATGGTGAGGGAGCTGTCCTTGATGAACTCCTGCTCGGTGAGCACGGACTGCTTGTAGAACTTCTCCAGACGGCCAACAGCCATCTTCTCCTGGATAGCCTCGGGCTTGCCGGACTCGGCAGCCTGGGCCATGTAGATCTGCTTCTCGTGCTCGACGGTCTCGGCCGGAACCTGATCGCGGGTAGCGCAGATCGGGGCGACGGCGGCAACCTGAAGGGCAACGTCGTGAGCGAAGGTCTTGAAGGACTCAGCCTGAGCGGTCTCGGCCTTCTCGAAGGCGAACTCGACGAGGACGCCGATCTTACCACCCATGTGGATGTAAGAAGCGAGCGCGCCGTTCTCGGCCTTGCGGGCAGCGAAGCGGGAGATCTTCATGTTCTCGCCCATGATGTGAATCATCTCGGTGAGCTCGGAGGAAACGGTCTCCTCGCCCATCGGCTTCTCGAGCAGAGCGTCGACGTCAGCAGGCTCGGTGGTAGCGACAACCTCAGCGACCTTAGAAGCAAAGCCGGTGAACTTGGCGTTGGAGCCAACGAAGTCGGTCTCGCAGGAGAGCTCGAGCAGAGCGCCGGTCTTGCCATCCTCGGAGACGAACGCGGCGACAGCGCCCTCGTTGGTCTCACGGCCAGCCTTCTTGGCAGCCTTGGCAAGGCCGTTCTTACGCAGAACGTCGACAGCGGCGTCCATGTCGCCGTCAGCCTCGACGAGAGCCTTCTTGCACTCCATCATCGGGGAGTCGGTCATCTCGCGGAGCTGCTTGACCATAGCGGCGGTAATCTGGGCCATTGTGGTTCCTTTCAAAGAGATGAAAAAGAATTAACTAAGACTGATTTACTCGGCCTTGGGCTCAGCGGCCATCTCGGCCTCGGAGACCTGCTCCTTACCGGAGCCAGCGAGGCAGGCGTCAGCCATGAGCTCGCACATAAGGGTGACAGCGGAGATAGCGTCATCGTTGCAGGGGATGCCGTACTCGACCTCGTCGGGATCGGAGTTGGTGTCGATCAGAGCGACGACGGGGATGTTCAGGCGCTGAGCCTCCTTGATGGCGTTCTCCTCGCGCTTAGTGTCGATGACGAAGAGAGCCTGGGGCAGACCCTTCATGTCGCGGGCGCCACCGAGGTTGGTCTGGAGCTTGGTGAGCTCCTTGCCGAGCACAGCCTGCTCCTTCTTGGGGAGCACTGCCATGCGGCCGTCCTCGACCATGGCCTCGAGCTCCTCCATGCGGTTGATACGGGAGCGGATGGTGACGAAGTTGGTCAGCATACCGCCGAGCCAACGCTGGTTGATGTAGGGCATATTAGCGCGCTCAGCAGCGTTCTTGACGGCCTCCTGAGCCTGCTTCTTGGTGCCGACGAACAGCACGTTGCCACCCTTGGCGACGTTCTTGACGAAGGTGTAGGCCTGGTCGGCGTCGAGGATGGTCTGCTTGAGGTCGAGGATGTAGATGCCGTTGCGCTCACCGAAGATGAACGGCTTCATCTTGGGGTTCCAGCGACGGGTCTGGTGACCGAAGTGGCAGCCGGCCTCGAGCAGGGTGCGGATATTAATCTTGGTAGCCATGTTAAACCTCCTGTGGTTTGCCTCCGCGCGGGGTCATCCTCCAAAACCAACCCGGACATGTGCTACCAAAGCCCGGGCACCACGGTATGAAGTAGCCGCGCGTGCGTGATAAAAACATGTTGCCGTGAAGCAACCCGATGAATGATAGCAGGAATGCATCTTCGTGCCAACCCGCAATCAAAACCACACACCTGAGTGCGGCGCGGGACGTCCCAGCCACTATTCGCCTCGGGGATGGGCTTGAGCCACGGCACGTTTGAGCCGATCGGGCGTGAGGTGCGTGTAGATCTGCGTCGTGGACAGGCTCGCATGACCCAGCAGCTCTTGAACCGAGCGCAGGTCCGCACCGCCCTCGAGCAAGTCGGTCGCAAAGGTATGGCGCATCGCATGCGGGGCGATGTCGGCCGGAATGCCGGCGAGCGTCGCCAGCGTATGAAACCGCCGCCTGAGCATGGCGGCACTCATGCGATTACCGCGCGCCGATATAAGCAGCGGATGCGGCCCGGTAACGGGGTCACGACGCTTTGCCTGAGCGAGCAACTCCGGCCTTCCCTCCTCAATATAGAGACGCGTCGCCTCGAGCGCACGACGATACAGAGGGACGATACGTTCTTTGCTCCCCTTGCCCCACAGGCGCAGCGTGCGTTCGGACCACGCAATGGACTCCACATTGAGTGCTGCGAGCTCAGAGATACGGGCGCCCGAGGCATAGAGCAGCTCGAGCATCGCCGCATCGCGCAGTCCCGCGGGTGTTGAGGTATCAGGCGTCTTGAGCAGCGCCTCCACCTGTTGGGTCGTCAGCACACCGGGTAGATCGCGCGGAAGCTTGGGCGAGGAAATTGCCGAGACCACATCGCCCTCCACGACCCCCTCGGCAGCCATCCATCGATAGAGCGATCGGATAGCCGACAGATGCGCCGCAAGCGTTCGGGGAGCCACCTGCTCACGCGAAAGCTCGGCAAGATAGCGACGAATGGTGCGCACGTCGGCAGCGAAAGCATCGACATCCTCGCGCTCGCACCAGGCAGCAAAGCGCTCCAGCCTCGAGCCATAGGCCGTCACCGTATTGGGAGAAAGCCCCTCGACACGTGCGATATAGGCGATAAACGAGTCGACGGTGTCGTACAGGTCAAAGGCTATGACCGGTCGCCTCCAAACAGATCGGGGCGAGTGGCCAGATAGGCATCAAGGGCCTCGAGCGCACGGTCCGCATAGGCCTGGTAGCGGTCGCGCTTGCTGCGGCGCTTACCATCCTCGAGTGGCGGCACCAGGCCAAAGTTGACATGCATAGGCTGATAGCCCACCGTGGCCGGATCGGTCGCATAGCCCACGAGCGCGCCCAAAGCACCCACGCGCGGCAGCTCGATGGGAGCGGCCCCGACAGCCTCGGCATAGGTGTTGAGTGCCGCGAGCAGACCTGTCGCCACGGCTTCCATGTACCCCTCGGTGCCGGTGATCTGACCGGCCAGGCGCACGCCGGTACCAGGCACGGCAAAGGTGCCATCGAGCACGTGCGGCGCATCGACAAAGGTATTGCGGTGCATGACACCGTAGCGGAAGAACTCAGCGTTCTCCAGGCCCGGCACCATATGGAAGACGCGCTTCTGTTCGCCAAAGGTCAGGTTGGTCTGGAAGCCCACCAGGTTATAGGCGGTCTTCTCCTTGTTCTCGGCACGCAGCTGAATCGCCGCCCAGGGACGACGACCGGTTCGCGGGTCGGTGAGGCCGACGGGCTTCATGGCGCCAAAGCGAATGGCGTCCTTGCCGGTGCGCGCAACTTCCTCGGCAGGCTGGCAGGCCTGGAACAGATCGCCGCCCTCAAAGTCCTTGAGCACCACGCGGTCGGCCGTGGTAAGCGCCTCGATAAAGGCCTCGTACTCTTCCTTGTTGAGCGGAGCGTTGAGATAGTCGCCGCTCCCCTGCTCCTCGTAGCGCGACTGCGAGAACAGCACGTCCATATCGAGCGTGGAGGCATCGACGATCGGCGCCGCGGCATCGAAGAACGCAAGGGCGTCGCCACCGACGAGCTTCATGACCTCTTCGCTCAGCGCCGGCGAGCACAAGGGGCCAGCGGCAATGACCACGTGACCTTCGGGAATCTGCGTGACCTCGCCGTGAATGATCTCGATATTGGGACGGGCGGCAACCTCGGCCTCGACAAACTCGGAAAACTTGACGCGGTCGACCGCCAAGGCGCCACCGGCGGGAACAGCCGCGCGATGGGCGCAATCGAGCAGGACTGAACCCATGCGCTCAAGCTCGGCCTTCAGCAATCCAGCCGCGGAATCCGGACGGGTCGACTTAAACGAATTGGAACAGACGAGCTCTGCCAGGTGATCGGTATGGTGGGCCGGGGAGCTAACCTGGGGGCGCATCTCGCACAGCTTTACGGCGAACCCGCGATCTGCCAGCTGAATCGCGCACTCCGAACCCGCCAGACCGCCACCGATAACCGTCACCTGATCAAACAGCATCTGCAAACACCTTTCTAATTGACATGTTTTCCATTGTGACCGAAGGGTGTCTGAGCGTGAAGGGCAAACTTGGAGGGCGCATACCTTCCATCCATCATGCGCTCGATAAGACCCTCGAGCTCAAGCGAACCCAGGAGTTTGAGTACGCCGACGGCATCGAGCGAGACGAGCGCCGCGATGTCGTCGACCTTGAGCGGAGAGGCGATGAGCGCATGCATCACGGTCTGCTGTGTTTGATCCAGGTCGGCAATGCCGGGAGCATCGGGGCGCGAGTAGCGCAGGGTGCCGTAGATGCGTGAAATAGCCATCTCGATAGATTCCTCGTCGATGATGCAGCAGGCACCGTTCGCAATGAGGTAATTCGTGCCACGCGACTCGGGCGATAGGATCGACCCTGGCACGGCAAGAAGTTCTCGCCCCAAATCCATAGCAGCCTCGGCTGTAGAAAACGTCCCGGAAGGCATACCCGCCTCGGATACAAAGAGGGCTTGCGACAGGGCCGCGATTACGCGATTGCGGCGCGGAAAGGCAAACTTGCGCGGACCCATGCCCCACGGAGAGATCGACACGACCGCGCCACCCGTATCGAGCGTGCGCGTAATAAGCCCCGCGCTCGAACGCGGGTAGACCACGTCGGCGCCCGTCCCCAGCACCACGACGTGTTTGCCGCCGGCATTGACCGCAGCCCAACCCGAGGCCTGGTCACAACCGACCGCGCCGCCCGAAACTACCGTCACGCCCGCCTCGACCGCAACCTTTGCCGCAAGCTCTGCCACGGCAAGACCATACGGAGAGGCCTTGCGCGCGCCGATGATGGAGAGCGCGGGCGTCGAAAGCACCTCGGGGTTGCCGCGCACATAGAGTGTCTGGGGCACATCAGAAAGCTCCAAAACGGTCTCGGGATACAACGCGTCACCTGGATGCAGCTCGAAGGTCCCCTCGGCCATCATTGGTCCCTCCTTCCCTGGTACATCGCCGCCTCGAGCACGTGGTCCTGCGTCACTTGCTCGCTCTCGGCGACGTCGGCGATGGTACGCGCGATACGCACCAGGCGCACGATGCCGCGGCCCGTGAGATGCGTGCGCTTCGACAGGCCGAGCACACACTTCTCCGCCGCATCATCGAGCTCAAAGGTCGAAACGACGCCGTCAATGGACCGTGTCTCGTCATCCTCGGCCTCGGCATCAGCATCGTCCATACGGGATTCGCGCCAAGCGCGAAAAGCACGACCGCGCACAACGTAGTCACGTAACTCAGCTGACGACATACCCTCCGCGCCCTCGATAATCACCTGAGGGTCGGGACGGGTCACATCGATCATCATGTCGATACGGTCGGCCAAAGGACCGCGCAGCTTTGACCGATAGCGCTCGACCATCGCCGCCGAGCAGCGACACGGTACCTCACGATCGCCCAAAAAGCCGCAGGGGCAGGGATTGCTCGCAGCCAGCAGCTGAAAGCGCGACGGGAAGGTAAAAGCCCCGTCGACGCGTACGATCCTGACGTAGCCGCGTTCGATGGGCTGACGCAGCGTCTGCAGCACACCCGTGGGAAACTCAGCAAGCTCGTCCAAAAATAGCACGCCGCCATGAGCAAGGCTGATCTCACCCGGGTGCACCGGGCGCCCACCGCCGATAAGACCTGCGGTCGAAATACTGTGATGGGGACTGCGGAAGGGCCGGTGCCCCGCCAACAAGCCATCAATGTTCTCACCCAAAACCGAATGGATGCACAGCGCCTCCTGTTGATCCTCAACGGAAAGCTCGGGCAGGATGCCGGTCATACGACGCGCGAGCATCGTCTTGCCCGATCCCGGGGACCCGATCATGAGCAAGCCGAGTTCTCCTGCCGCCGCAAGCGCCATGCCGCGCTTGGCGACCTCCTGCCCCAGTACGTCGGCATAGTCGAGCTCGGGCTCAAAGGTCGCCTCGAGCACTTCAGAATCCAAGTAGTGCCGCGCGGCATCGCCCATGCCATGGGCAAGCTGAGACAAATGATCGATGAATCCACAATCCACGCCCGCAAGCGGCACATGCTGATCGGACCTGCCGGCGATAAAGGACAGCCCCATATCACGCGCCAATAGCTGAAACGCCACCTCGCCCTTGACAGGAAGCACCGTACCGTCCAAGCCAAGCTCACCAGCGATAAGACAACGATCGAGGTTGTCGCGGGGAATCTGACCATCGGCCGCCAATACCGCGATGGCGATGGGCAGATCAAAGCCGCTACCGGTCTTGCGAATATCGCCAGGCGCCAGATTGACCGTAATGCCCGAGCGCGGGATCTCGAACCCGGCGGAGCGCATCGCGCAGCGAATACGACCGCGTGACTCCATCACCTCCATGCTCGGAATGCCGAGCATCTGGATGCCCGGAACGCCACCGGCAAGCGAGACCTCGACCGTGACGTGAATCGCCTCGACGCCGCGGATGCAGGCCGCGTGAACGGCAAACGTCTCGAACGCCATCACGACACCTGCCAATCGAACGCGTTGTACTGATGCTCGATCTCGGCGATATGCCCGCCACGAATGGTGACGCCCACGGCATCGAAGCGAATCGCCTTGAGCGGATAATGCTCCATGAGGTAGCAACTTGCGATGCGGCGGTAGCGACGTTGCTTTTGGGCGTCCACGGCCTCCTCGGGAAAGACCCGCGTGCTGCAATCCAGTGCAACTCGTCTGGTTTTGACCTCGGCCATCACCACGACATCGTCGAGCTCATCGAGCAGCACCAGATCGGCCTCGCCCTCGGTGCAACGATAACCCTGCTCCAGCAAGGTGTAGCCGCGCTCGTTAAAGTAGTCGATGGTGATCAGCTCGCCCAGCATGCCCAGCTCGCGGGGACTGAGTCCCTTGATAAAGTCGGGCGTCATCGCCCCACAGTCGAGCTCGCCGTTTTCCCAACGCTCCTTGAGTTGCTGCGTCTTGCTCTTTTTGCTTGCGGCACTCATGGGGTCTCCTTTCCCGCACACTGCATTGCCCCGATGATGAGGGCACCTTTCATGCGGGTAAGTACCGGAAGCAAACCAAAAGCTGACCAAATGCCGTCAAAAAACGGGCCGTACGCAGCAATGGTGTTGCATACGGCCCGCTACCAGCAGGTTTATAAAACCCCTGAGGTCCCTGTCTCCACAATTGACCTAGAAAAGGCGCTCAGTCTGCAGAAAGTTTCCGCAAAAGCTCACGCGGTGCAGTGGACAAAGTCCATGTTTGCGAATGGCCTCGATATGCCCGGGGCTTGCATAGCCCTTCGACTCGGCCAGATGGTACTCGGGATACTCGGCGTCGTACTCGACCATCATCTCGTCACGCGTGACCTTGGCCATGATGGACGCCGCGGCGATGCAGGCGATTTTGGCATCGCCCTTCACCACATCGCGCTCGTTAGGAACGGCGCCCAAGGGGTTGCCATCCATGAGGACGCGGTCGGGTTCAAGTCCCGTATCGGCCACGGCGCCCGCAACGGCAGTACGGATAGCACGGGCCATGCCCATCTCATCGATATCCTTCGGCGCGATATGGCAAAAGCCGATGGCAGTCGCCACCTCGGCTATCTTCACCGAGAGCAACTCGCGGCGCGCGGGCGTGAGCTTTTTGGAATCGTTGATACCCCAGACGCGCGGCTCCATAGGAAGACAGACGGCGCATACCGTCAAAGGGCCGGCCACCGATCCGCGACCTACCTCGTCGACACCAACGACCACCCCATCGCCGCCAAGCTCATGCATAAGCTCGTACATGTCATTGACGCGCTCGCGCTCGGCAAGTTCCTTGGCATGGCGCTTAAGAGCACGCTCGCAAGCCTTGATCACCTGCTGGCGCGGGTCCTCGCGATAATGCTCCACGAGGGCGGGAATCTCCTCGAACGTGGCGCTCGCCAGCTCGCCGGCAACCTGCGATGCCGAAACCGAGCTCGTCATGTTGGCCATACCAGACCCTCCTTGCATGCAAATCAGATAAAAAGAAGGGCCACCCGAAGGTGACCCTCGTGTCCAAACGAGTGGACAGACGCTGCGATCTTCTTAGCGCTTCTCGGGGATGCGAGCAGCCTTGCCCACCTTGTCGCGGAGGTAGTACAGCTTGGCGCGACGGACGCGACCATGGCGAACGACCTCGAGCTTGGCGATCTTGGGGCTGTGAAGCGGGAAGGTACGCTCAACACCGACACCGAAGGACATCTTGCGGACGGTGAAGGTCTCGCGGGCACCGGCGCCGGCCATGCGGATGACGTCGCCCTGGAAAACCTGGATGCGCTCGCGGTCGCCTTCCTTAATGCGGTAGTGAACCTTGACGTTGTCGGCGACGCGAACCTGAGGAATGTCCTCGCGGATCTGCTGACGCTCGATTGCGCGGATGTAATCCATGTGCAATTCCTTACTCTTCTAGAGGTGCCGTACCACCTTGGCCGGCACGTAGTTGAACAAACGTATTTGAGTATACACGCGCGGGTTTCTGCTGCAAGAACAATTTTTTGCGCAGACAAAAAGACAAAACCCGCACATGATAACCGCCCGCTTCACGAATGAGACGGGCGGTATGAAGGGGGGTGTTCCTATAGTTTTGTCAACTGGGAAATGCTCTCCGTGCGACCGGAT
>CAUBMI010000037.1 GCA_958436995.1 uncultured Collinsella sp. | reverse complement strand
ACTTGCAGCGACGGACCTCGGGACGCTCTTACACCACGTCTGCGCGCGCCACCAGGAGGGGCCTTACGAGGCCCCTCCTTTTGTGTTTTGGGGCATGGTTTTGGACCCCGTGGTCAAAAAATGCCAAATATGAGTACTGTTGCAAAAGAGGTGTCATATTTTTCGGCCTGTTCTGAGCAAAAACGGGCTCAAAATCAATTTATCTAACCCCCTTTAAAGGGCGTTTGACGGCTTTCAACCTCTTCGAATCGCTCAAAGTAGGCACTTTGCTCGCGATTTTGCTGCTACTAAATCGGTGACAGTACTCATATTTGCCACTTTTTGCCCACGAGGTGTTCAGAGGAGCTCTCGACAAGCATCTAACGCTACAATAACTACCACGTGGTTGGGTTTGCCGGCCGAATGTGCGATGCCGCGGGAGGGGACATGGTCGAGTTTACAAAGACGATTAAAGATCCGTTGGGACTGCATGCCCGCCCGGTTGCGCTGCTTTACGACATCATTGCCAAGCATCGTAGCAACGTATCGGTCAGTATCGGCGATCGCCATACCGACGGCCGCGATGTAATGGGGCTCATGGCTCTCTACGGCGAGTGCGGCGAGGACATCATCTTCCGCGTTTCGGGCGTAGACGAGGCTTCCTGCGTCACATCGATCAGAAACCTCTCGCTCTAAGCATGACAGGGCGCGGCAAAGGACAGCTCTTTGCCGCGCCTTTTTGTTTCGTATAGGAAACTTTTTCGAAATCTAAATGGGGACTCTTTCCAAAAAGTTAACCACGTGCTAGTTTACTATAGCGAACATAGACGTGGTTAACTTTTGCTGCGTCGATGTTGAGGACGAACTGACGTTAGGAGCTCACTCATGTCTTGCGGACCGCAGATGCCGGCTATGCCGCTTTCGATGGTAAAAGCGGGCGAAACCGTGCGCGTGTCTCGCGTAAAGGGCAATGAGGATATGAAGCACCATCTCAAGGACCTCGGCTTTGTCGAGGGCAACGAGATCCACGTGGTGAGCTCGAGTGGCGCCAATATCATCGTCACGGTGCTGGGTGCACGCTTTGGTATCGATTCCAAGGTTGCCATGCACATCATGACCGTCGGTTAGTTCGCAGCATTTCGCAAAAAGCTGAAAGGGGGACAAGTACATGAAGACGTTGGGTGACGTCAAGGTGGGCGAGAGCTCTACCATCGTCAAGCTTCACGGTGAGGGTGCACTGCGCCGTCACCTTATGGACCTGGGGCTCATCAAGGGCACGTCGTTTAAGGTCGTAAAGGTCGCACCGCTCGGAGATCCGGTCGAGATCAACGTGCGCGGCTACGAGCTTTCCATCCGCAAGGAGGAGGCTGCCGTCGTCGAGGTCCAGTAAGGGCCAGCGGCGAGTATTTCTGCAGATAAAGTTAGGTTTTTCTAACTTAATGCAGCAACTTTGAAGCACATTATCCAGCTCGCGCGGAGAAAGCAGCGCGGGCACACAAGGAAGAAGGATTGAATGGCGGATTCTCAGATCCATGTCGCGCTGGCGGGTAACCCCAACTGCGGCAAGACCACGCTTTTCAACCTGATCACCGGCGCCAACGGCTACGTTGGCAACTGGCCCGGCGTCACGGTTGAGAAAAAGGAAGCCAAGCTCCTAAGCGACAAGAACGTTACCATCACGGACCTCCCCGGCATCTACTCGCTTTCCCCCTACAGCCCCGAGGAGCAGTGCTCGCGCGATTACCTCATGAGCGGCGAGCCCGATGTCGTTGTCCAGGTGGTCGATGCCACCAACCTGGAGCGCAACCTGTACCTGGCGCTTCAGGTTATCGAGACCGGCCTGCCCGTGGTCGTCGCCCTCAACATGGCCGACTTGGTCGAGAAGAACGGCGACAAGATCGACACGGACAAGCTCTCCAAGAAGCTCGGCTGCCCGGTCATGATGATCTCGGCCCTTAAGAACAAGGGCATCAACGAGCTGTTCGAGCAGGTCAAGAAGTCCGCTGCTTCCAAGGGCCAGGTGCCGGAGCACAAGTTCGATTCCTCCATCGAGGACGTTCTGGACCACATCGAGAACAACCTGCCGGCGAGCGTTCCCGCCAACAAGCGTCGCTACTACGCTGTCAAGCTGTTTGAGCGCGACGCGGACGCCTGCAAGCTCATCAACCTCACCAAGGAGAAGGCCGCTCGCGTCGAGCAGCTGGTCGCCCAGTGCGAGCAGGATTGCGACGACGACGCCGAGTCCATCATCACCGGCGAGCGCTATGGCGTGATTGCCCACATTATCGACGAGTGCATGACCAAGGCTCCGGCCAAGATGAGCACCTCCGAGAAGATCGACCGCGTGGTTACCAACCGTATCCTGGGCCTGCCGATCTTTGTGGTCATCATGTTCTGCGTGTACTACATCGCCGTTTCCACCCTGGGCGGCACGGTGACCGACTTCACCAACGACCAGCTCTTCGGCACCGACGGCTGGTACGTGCTCGGTCAGGGTCGCGACGCCTATGACGCAGCTGTTGAGGCTGCGGGCGACAACGCCGACTCGGTCGACCCAGCACAGTACGGCCCCTATGTCCCGGGTATCACCACCGCGGTGCATGACGCTCTCGTGGCGGGCGGTACCGAGGACGGTGGCCTCGTCGATTCGCTCGTCTGCGACGGCATCGTGGCTGGCATCGGCGCCATCATGGGCTTCGTCCCGCAGATGTTCCTGCTCTTTGTGATGCTGTCTTTCTTGGAGGACTGCGGTTACATGGCCCGCGTCGCCTTCATCATGGACCGCGTGTTCCGCCGCTTTGGCCTGTCCGGTAAGTCCTTTATCCCCATGCTCGTGTCCTCGGGCTGCGGCGTCCCCGGCGTCATGGCTACCAAGACCATCGAGAACGAGAAGGACCGCCGCATGACGGTCATGACCACCACGTTCATCCCTTGCGGCGCCAAGCTGCCGATCATCGCCCTGCTTATGGGTTCCATCATTGGCGACTCTTCTACCACCGCTGCGTGGATCAGCCCGCTCTTCTACTTCCTGGGCGTCTTTGCCGTCATTGCCTCGGGCCTCATGCTCAAGAAGACCAAGCTCTTCGCCGGCCGCCCGACGCCGTTTGTTATGGAGCTTCCTGCCTACCACTTCCCGGCGATCCGCTCTTGGGCGCTGCACGTGTGGGAGCGCTGCTTCGCCTTTATCAAGAAGGCCGGCACGGTCATCTTTGCGTCCACCGTCGTCGTTTGGTTCCTCTCCAACTTTGGTAGCTACAACGGCGCCTTTGGCTACCTGCCTTCCATGGAGGGCATCCCCGAGGAGTTCATGGATTACTCCGTGCTTGCCATGTTCGGCAACCTGGTCGCTTGGATCTTCGCCCCGCTCGGCTTTAGCACCTGGCAGGCCACCGCACTGACCGTCTCTGGCCTCGTCGCCAAGGAGAACGTTGTCGCCACCGCCGGCTCGCTGCTGTCCGTTGCCGACGCCGGCGAGACCGACCCGAGCCTGTGGACCGCGTTTGCGGCTATGTTCCCGACCATGGGCGCTTGCGTCGCCTTTGGTGCCTTCAACCTGCTGTGCGCTCCGTGCTTTGCCGCTATCGGCACCATCCGTAACCAGATGAACTCCGGTAAGTGGACCGCGATTGCCATCGGCTACGAGTGCGCCTTTGCCTGGGTAATCGGCCTGTTCATCAACCAGTTCTACAACCTGCTTGTCCTTGGCCAGTTTGGTATTTGGACGGTTGTAGCCATCGTTCTGCTGGTTGCGATGCTCTTCCAGATCTTCCGTCCCATGCCTAAGCATGCTTGGACCGACGAGGACGAGACCAACACCGCTTCCGCCGCAGTTTCCGCTTAAGTCCGAATAAGGACTAGCCCCTTTCCACGAGCCCGGGTGTCCCAGCGACACTCGGGCTTTTTGGTGCAATGGGGGACAGATTGCTTTGCTCCAGATGTCAAGATGTGGCGTTTCCGCAGATAAAACCGACCAAAATATACCTGTCCCTTATTGGCAGGTGGAGAATGGGGTAAAGTAAGTGATGGCTAACTAGAGGAGGCTTGCTATGGCACCTATCGATATTGTTGTACTGGCTGTTATCGGTATTGCGTTTGTCGCCGTGTGCGTGCGCATTTATCGCAAGGGCGCCTGCGCCGACTGCGCTCAAGGTGGCGTTTGCACAGGACATTGTTCCAACAAAAAGACCTGCGCCGCACTTAAGGGCGTAGACAAAATTGCCGAAGACTTGGGCCGCGGGATCAAATAAGGCCCGGACATCCAGGCGCCTCGCGAGTATCCGTTCGCGGGGCGCTTTGCACATTTGGGGGAGAGCGCGGCGAGTTGAAGAGTGATTTTGGGGTATCGTTACCTGTACTGTTAATTGGCAACTTATCTATAACGGAGTAACCCCATGAGCGCTCGCGTAACCATGAAGGACATAGCCGCCGAGCTTGGCGTTTCCATCAATACCGTGCATAAGGCCCTGACGGGCAAGGCCGGCGTGAGCGAATCCGTGCGTGCCAAGGTGAATGCCAAGGCCGAGGCCATGGGTTACCACCGCAACACAAGTGCCTCGAGCCTGCGCCGCAAGGATATCAACTTGGTGTTTTGCCTGCCCCGCGCATCGCGCGAGGGGGCGTACTTTTTCCGTTACCTTTGGGAAGGCTGCAACCGCTTTGAGCAGGAGGTCATCGATCAGGGCATTACGGTTGAGCGCGTTGAATTTGGCGTGGGTGGCTACGCCGATGCGCTCGAGCAGATTGATGAGCGTCTGCAGGTGGGCGAGAAGATTGATGGCCTGCTTGCCTATGTTCCGGGCGATGACCGCGCAACCGAGCTCTTGAGGCAGATTGCCGAGGCGGGCGTGACAATCGAGCTCGTAGACGGCGACCGCCCGCACCTCGATCGCCTGGGTGCCAGTCTGGCGGACTATTCCGCGGCGGGCAGTCTTATGGCGGAGCAGGCGGCAAATCTGGTCCACGCTTCTGGGGTTGACGCCCGCGTGCTCCTGTTGGCGGGCGACCCCTATACCGATTCACACTACCTGACCGCCCGCGCCTTTCATAATTACCTGCGCGAACACGATATTCCATGGCAGGTTGAGGACCTTGCCGGCGCCCATGCGCAAGTCAAACAGCTCGAGCGCGAGCTTGAGCAGCGCTTGAGTGCGCCGGATGCTCCCGAGCTCATCTGTAGCGTTTTTGCCGTTGGTTCCGAGGTGGTCGCCGACGCGCTTGTTTCAAGCGGCAAGGCCGGCAAGGTCATGGTAATCGGCAACGACCTGTTCCCCGAGAGCGCCTTGGCCTTGCGCCGTGGCATCTTTACCAATATTGTCTATAAGGACCCGGTGAGCCTGGCCTACCGTGGCGCCAAGACCTTGGGCGAGTATCTGCTGTGGGGTAAAACTCCGGCGGAGCCCGTGCAGAAGGGTGCTGTGGAGATGGTGTTTGCCAGCAACGTCGACCGCTACTGCGAGCTTGCGGGAATTTAGCCGTTTAGTCAGGTACCCCCTCTTGCGACGTGCATTTTTTGGAGTATTCAGCAATGGCGTGTCCCGAAAGAGGTTAGGACGACTGTTTTAAGTGCCCCCGATGGCGTAATTCGCCATCGGGGGCACTTATTTATGCCGATTGGGCGCAATATGAGCATCAGATAGGGCTTCGAAGACGGTGCGCGGTGCGCTCCGATGCTGAATACTCCCAAAAATGCACGGCGGAACATGACCCACCTGGCCAAAGCGCTCAAGTTCGGTATTCGGGGACGCCTGCCAATTCGCAATACATACAAGTCACGGCTCCAGTAACCGTTGAACGGGCAAAATCGACCGTTCACCCCATGGTGGTTAGGTGAACGTTCACCTTTTAAGTCGCAATGAATTAGTATAGTGAACGTTCACCTAGAGGATAACGAGCGCATCGTGCGCCCGCTCCGCCAACAAAGGGGTTGTTTGATGAAAAACTTCATGGACGATCAGGATTTCCTGCTGAGCACCAAAACCGGTGAGGAGCTGTTCCACAACTTTGCCGAGGGCATGCCCATCGTTGACTACCACTGCCACATTTCTCCCAAGGAGATCTGGGACGACAAGCGTTTTGAGAACATCACCGAGGTTTGGCTGGGCGGTGACCACTACAAGTGGCGCCTGATGCGTGCCAACGGCGTCGACGAGCGCTTCATTACCGGCGATGCCCCTGCTCGCGAGAAGTTCCAGAAGTGGGCCGAGACCCTGGGCCGTTGTGTGGGCAACCCCGTCTTTGAGTGGAGCCACCTGGAGCTTAAGCGTTACTTTGGCTACGAGGGCGTCCTGAACGGCAAAACCGCTCAGGAGGTCTGGGACCTTGCCAACGCCAAGCTCGCTGAGGCCAGCTTTACCTGCCGCAACCTGATCAAGCAGTCCAACGTCCGCATGATCTGCACTACCGACGACCCCGCCGACAGCTTTGAGTGGCACAAGAAGATTGCCGCCGACGACAGTTTTGACGTTCAGGTCGTTCCCGCCATGCGCCCCGATGCCGCCCTGCGCATCGAGCGTGGCCAGGAGTTCGCCGACTACTGCAAGCATCTCTCCGAGGTTGCTGGCGTTGAGATCAGCGACTTCGAGGGCATGAAGGCTGCCATCTCCAAGCGCTACGACGTTGCCCACGAGCTGGGCTGCCGCGCTTCCGACCACGCGCTCGACTACGTTATGTACGTTCCGGCTACCGCCGACGAGATCGAGACTATCTTTGCCAAGGGCCTTGCCGCCGAGCCGCTTGCCGAGGACGAGGTCCTCAAGTACAAGACGGCCTTTATGCAGTTCGTCGCCGGCGAGTATGTCCGCCTTGGCTGGGCCATGCAGCTGCACTTTGGCTGCAAGCGTGACAACAACCGCGCTATGTTCGCCAAGCTCGGTCCCGACACCGGCTACGACTGCATCTCCAACTACACGCCGTCCGACCAGCTGGCCGATTTCCTCAACTCCATCCAGGAGGCCACGGGTCTGCCCAAGACCATTCTGTACAGCCTGAACCCCATCGACAACACCATGATCGATACCGTGATGGGCTGCTTCCAGGAGGCTCCGACCGCCGGTAAGATCCAGAACGGCTCTGCCTGGTGGTTCAACGACAACGAGATCGGTATGCGCGAGCAGCTCACGGCTCTGGCTAACGAGGGCGTGCTGGGCAACTTTGTGGGCATGCTTACCGATTCCCGCTCCTTCCTGTCCTACCCGCGTCATGAGTACTTCCGTCGCGTGCTGTGCGGCGTGATCGGCGAGTGGGTCGAGCAGGGCAAGTATCCGGCCGACATGGAGCTGCTGGGAGCCATCGTGCGCGACATTAGCTACAACAACGCGGTCCGCTACTTTGGCTTTGACCTGGATACCGTCGAGGCCTAAACCCGCATCGAATCACACCGAACTCGGGAGCGCCGTTGCCACACGCGGCGCCCCCGTTTTGCCTGCACGCTAACAGCAATCTAAGGAGAGACATCGATGGAGAACATCAGCTACGAGACGCTCGAGAAGATCGGCTACAAGGGCTACCTGCTGCCCAAGGACGCGCCCGAGAAGGTTCTGCAGTTTGGCGAGGGCAATTTCCTGCGCGCCTTCGTCGACCGCTTCTTTGACATGGGCAACGAGGCAACCGGCTGGAACGGCAAGGTTGTCATGGTCCAGCCCATCAGCGGTGCCTTTGGCTTTGCCGACGGCATTAACGCTCAGGATGACCTGTACACCGTGCTGGTGCGCGGCAAGGAGAGCGGCAACACGGTCGACGAGTCCCGTGTGATCAGCGCCTGCAGCCGCTGCCTCAATCCGTATCGCGAGGACGACTACCGCGCCATGATGGAGGTCGCCGTCTCCGACGATTTGGAGATTATCGTCTCCAACACCACCGAGGCCGGTATCGCCTACGATCCGTCCTGCAAGGCCGACGACATGCCGCCCGCGAGCTTCCCCGCCAAGCTTGCCCAGGTGCTCCACACCCGCTGGGCCGCCGGCAAGCCGGGCGTCATCGTGCTCGCCTGCGAGCTCATCGATCACAACGGCGAGGAGCTGCTGCGCATCATGAACCAGTACGTGAGCGACTGGGGCTGGGAGGACGAGTTTGCGCAGTGGATGGCCAACGACTGCACCGTCTGCACCACGCTCGTCGACACTATCGTCCCCGGCCGTATCCGCGACCCCAAGGAGGCCGCTGCCGTGGCCGAGCGCCTGGGCTACGAGGATCCCTTCCTGGCCGTGCGCGAGCCCTTCCAGATGTGGGGTATCCAGGGCGATGAGTCGCTCAAGGAGCGTCTGCCCTTCGTGAAGGCCGGCCTGCCGGGCGTCTTTGTGACCCCCGATGTCACCCCGTACAAGAAGCGCAAGGTCCGCATCCTCAACGGCGCCCACACTGCCTTTGTTCCGGGTTCCTGGGTTGCCGGCTTTGACATCGTGCGCGATTGCATGCATGACGAGACCGTTCGCGGCTTCATGAACACCATGCTCTACGACGAGGTCATCCCGACGCTTGCCGCCGATCTTGATGTCGAGGACTGCAAGGCCTTTGCCGCCGCCGTCGAGAACCGCTTCGACAACCCGTTTATCGACCACGCGCTGCTCTCCATTTGCCTCAACTCAACCGCCAAATGGCGTGCTCGCGACCTGCCCACGCTCAAGGACTATGTTGCCGAGACCGGCAACCTGCCCAAGTGCCTGGCGACGAGCCTCGCTACGCTCATTGCCTTCTATACGCAGGAGCTCGTTGCTCGCGAGGGCGATGGCCTGCACCTGCGCCGCGCCGACGGCACCGAGTACACCGCTCAGGACGATGCCTTCGTGCTCGATTTCTACGCCGCCCACGCCGGTGCAGACGATGCCGAGCTGGTGCACGACGTGCTCAGCAACGAGCAGATGTGGGGCGAGGACCTTACGCAGATCGCCGGCCTTGAGGAGTTTGTCGTCAACGCGCTTGCCGTCGTGCGCGCCGAGGGCGCCAAGCAGGCATTTGCCAACGCCCAGGCCTAAATCCTTCTGTGCGCCCGCCGGGCAACTGGCGGGCGCCCGCTGACTTCTGCTCAACCTGTAGGGTTAGGACTCTTTGTAATGAATACTATCCAGATCAATCCGGCCGACAACGTGATCGTCGCGCTGTCGCCGCTTGCCAAGGGCACCGCCGTCGCGGTTCCCGGGGTGGGCGAGGTCGTTGCCGCGGAGGATATTCCGCAGGGCCACAAGATGGCCGTGCGTGCCATTGCGGCGGGGGAGGACGTCGTCAAGTACGGTCTTCCTATCGGTCACGTGACGGGCGACATCCAGCCCGGTCAGTGGCTTCATACGCATAACGTCAAGACCAACCTTTCGGGCGAGGTCGAGTACGCTTACAACCCGACGCATCCGGTCGTTGAGCCGGTTGAGCCCGAGACCTTTATGGGCTTCCGTCGCGCCGATGGCCGCGCCGCCACGCGCAACGAGCTGTGGATCATCCCCACGGTCGGCTGCGTCAACGAGGTCGCACGTGCCATGTGCGAGCAGGCTCAGGATCTGGTCGAGGGCTCGCTGGAGGGCGTTTACTACTTCCCGCATCCCTTTGGCTGCTCGCAGACCGGCGCCGACCATGCCCAGACGCGCCGTCTGCTGGTGGCGCTCTCGCGTCACGCAAACGCTGCGGGTGTGCTGTTCCTGTCCCTCGGTTGCGAAAACTGCACGCACCAGCAGGTACTCGACGAGCTCGGTGACTTTGATCGCGAGCGCGTTCGATTCCTCGCCTGCCAGGATGTAGCCGACGAGCAGGTCGAGGGTCACAAGATCCTGTCCGAGCTTGCCGACCTGGCCAAGCAGGCCAAGCGTGAGCCCATTCCTGCCTCCGAGCTGGTCATTGGCCTTAAGTGCGGCGGCTCTGACGGTCTTTCGGGCATTACCGCCAACCCCACGATCGGTCGCGTGAGCGATATGGTTGTCGCCCGCGGCGGCACGTCGGTGCTCACCGAGGTTCCCGAGATGTTTGGCGCGGAGAGCATTCTGCTCGATCGCTGTGAGAGCCAGGACGTCTTCAATGCCGCCTCCGACATGCTCAACGGCTTTAAGGACTACTTTATCAGCCACGGCGAGGTCGTCTATGAGAACCCGAGCCCCGGCAACAAGGACGGCGGCATTACCACGCTCGAGGACAAGAGCTGCGGCTGCGTGCAAAAGGGCGGATCTGCCCCCATCGTCGACGTGCTGCCGTATGCCGGTCAGGCTACCAAGCATGGCCTGAACATGCTGTGCGGTCCGGGCAACGACATGGTATCCACCACGGCCCTGACGGCTGCCGGCTGCCACGTAATCCTGTTCTCGACCGGCCGCGGCACGCCGTTTGGCGCACCGGCGCCTACACTCAAGGTGTTCACCAACCAGCGTCTGTGCGACCACAAGGCCAACTGGATGGACTTTAACGCCGGCGTGGTGGCTACGGGCGAGCGCACGCTCGATGAGGCTGCCGACGACCTGTATCAGATGGTGCTGGACACGGCGAGCGGCAAGCTTACGAGTGCCGAGCGTCGCGGCTGCCACGAGATCAGCATTTGGAAGGATGGCGTCTGCCTGTAGCGGCAAATGGATTCGCATAGGGCGCTATTGACCATGGCCCCGTCGGGAGTGTTCCCGGCGGGGCCATGTTTGTTCTGTCTGTTCGGGCGTGTCTTCCTGAGGGTACGGGAGCGGCGAAAACAATAAACGTTCACCTAATCGACCTCAAATTTAAACCCACTCAATACCCATGTAATCGTGATTTTTTTCAAGTCAGATATCCGTTTAACGGCAAAAAACGACCGTTCAAGGATAATATACAAGTGAACGTTCACCTATCATATGCAATCGCGCATAATCTAGCTAAACGTTCACCCTACGAGTGGGCGATATGCAGACAGACATCGGTATGGACTCCAATGTCTTGTTACAAGACAATCGAGAAAAGAGAGGGAGCTCGATGACTAACAAGATCGGTAAAAAGCGCAAGATCACATTTTGGACGCGCTTGGGCTTTGGTATGGGCGGCATGCTCAACTCCGGTGCCCTGAGCTTTACGCACAGCTACATGGTGCTGTTCCTGTCCACGGAGTGCGGTCTGTCCGCAGGCGAGGCTGCGCTGATCAGCTCGTTCGCCATCTATCTCAACGCCATTCTGTGCCCGCTCATGGGCTTTGTGGCCGATAACTTCTACGCTACCAAGATCGGCCGCATCTTTGGCCGCCGCCGTTTCTGGATCTTGCTGGCTATCCCGATGATGGTCGCCGAGCCGCTCATCTTTGTGGCTACGCCGTTTGGTTTCCCGTACTACTTTGTGTTGTACCTGATCTACAACGTCGCGTACACGTTCTGCACCGCCAACCTGTCGCCGCTTACCATCGAGATGACCGATGACTTCAAGGAGCGTACGTACCTCACCGGCTACAAGCACCTCTTTGGTAACGCCGCCGGCTTCCTGATGGCAGCACTCGTCGGCTTTGGCTTTGGCACCTTCGGCGAGACCAACCCGTTCAGCTACTTCATTATTGCTACGATTAACGCTTCGGTCATGGCAATCTCGCTGCTCTGCGTGTACCTGTCCACGTGGGAGCACACCCCCGAGGAGGTCGCTCAGGAGAAGATCGAGAGCGTCGGCGAGGGTATCAAGAAGTTTTTCATCGACGTTATCTCTACCTTCCGCAACAAGTCCTTCCGCAAGGTCCTGTATGCGCAGGTCTCCACGAAGCTCGCCGCTGCCTGCTGGTCTGCGTGCCTGTCCTTCTTCATCGTCTACTGTCTGCAGATTCCTAAGTCCTACGAGTCCGTGATGGAGATGCCCGGCAAGGTCGTCGCTATCGTCTGCACCGCCATCTGGGTCGCCCTCATGGCCAAGAAGGGCTTCCACAAGTCTTGGTACCTGGCAAACGTCGGTTGCGCCGCGTGCATCATCGCCTACAACTACTTCGCCTTTGGTCAGATCAACGGCACCTCCACGGTCGCCATCGCCATGATCGCCTACCCCATCATCTTCGCCATCTGGAAGTTCTTCTACGTTGGCTTCCAGTATCTGCCCGATGTTCTGCTCAACTACATCCCCGATGTCGATGAGCTCATCACCCTGCGTCGTCGCGAGGGCATCTACAGCTCCGCACAGCAGCTCTGCCAGCAGATCGCCCAGGCTGTTGCCGTCAACGTATGGGCTATCGTCCTTGCTGCCTCCGGCTTCATTCAGACCGCCGGCAACAGCGACGCCGTGACCCAGCCCGCCACCGTGCCTCTGTACATTTGCGGCTACATGCTCATCGGCTGCGCCGGCTTCTTCCTGCTCGCGGCCGTCCTTGCCCGCGGCATCAAGATTGACAAGGAGCAGTGCGACATCCTTTGCGACGAGATCCACCGTGTCAAGGAGGGTGGCAAGATGGCCGACGTCAAGCCCGAGGTCAAGGCGCTTTGCGAGGAGCTCTCCGGCTTTAAGTACGAGGACTGCTTTGCCCACAACAATGTTGGCTTCCAGGACGGCAGCGTAATTCCCGCCGAGTAGGGCAGGCGCATCGTCCAAACCACAGGGCCGTGCCACCGGAGATCCACCGGCGGGTACGGCCCTTTTTTAAAAACGACTAGTATGAACTTCTGATTACATTTGAGGGAGAGACCCATGGAGACGAACGTTATCTGGCGCAATGCCCGCGCGGCCGTTATCGAGCTCGACGATGGCGGCTACTTTACCTGTGCCGATACGTGGGAGATCTTTGTCAACGATGAGCCCGCCGGTACCACGAATACGGTCGAGACCTATGTCGATGGCCTGACTCCCGGCAAGCGCAACCTGATCCGCTTTGTCTGCGGCGAGCGCGAGTTGAGCGTAGGCGTCACCACGCCGGCGGAGCCCTTTACCATCAACGTTCGCGACTGCGGAGCCAAGGGCGATGCCGAGCACGATGACACCACCAACATTCAGGCTGCCATCATGGCCTGCCCCAAGGGCGGGCGCGTGCTGATCCCCGCCGGCAACTACCGCATCAAGTCCCTCTTCCTTAAGAGCAATATCAACATCGAGCTTGCCGAGGGCGCGGTGCTGCTGGCCCGCCACGACCGCGCCGCGCTTGCCTACATTCCGGGCACGGTCACGGGTGACGAGGGGGCTGGGTACGCCGGCACCGATATGCTGCCCCTGGGCCGTTGGGAGGGCGAGAGCTTCTCGACCTACTGTTCGACCTTTACGGGCCTGAGCGTGCACGACGTGTGCATCTATGGCCGCGGCGCCATCGACGGTCAGACCGATTTTGCCGAGGACAACTGGTGGAACAAGGACTTTAAGAACATCTTCCGTCCCGAGGAGGGCCGCGAGGTCGCCCGCCCGCGCATGATTTTCCTGTCCGAGTGCGAAAACGTGAGCCTTGCCGGCTTTACCGTGCGCAACAGCCCGGCGTGGAATATCCATCCCATTCTGTGCGAGCACGTCGATGCCCTGTGCCTGTCCATCGAGGGTCCCAAGAACTCCCACAACACCGACGGTTTCGATCCCGAGAGCTGCGGTTTTGTCCGCATCCTTGGCTGTCAGTTCTCGGTGGGGGACGACTGCATCGCCATCAAGAGCGGCAAACTGGGCATTGAACCCGAGCTCCGTCCCGCCACGCACGACGTGCTGATCTCGCACTGCTACATGCACGACGGCCACGGCGCCGTGGTGCTGGGATCCGAGGCCGCCGGCGGCATCAAGGACCTCACCGTGAGCAAGTGCCTCTTTGAGCGCACCGACCGCGGCCTGCGCGTCAAGACACGCCGCGGACGCGGCAAGGACGCCGTCAACGAGGGCATCACCTTCGAGCACATTCGCATGGATAAGGTGCTCACGCCCTTCGTGGTCAACTCGTTCTACTTCTGCGACAAGGACGGCAAGACCGACTACGTGCAGAGCCGCGAGGCGCTGCCCGTCGACGACCGTACGCCCGGCTTTGGCGCCACGACGTTTTGCGATATCGAGGCCACCAACTGCCATGCGGCCGCGGCCTATATCACGGGCCTTCCCGAGCGCAAGGTGACGCGCCTGACGTTCCAGGATGTCCATGTGACCTTTGCCGCCGATGCCGAGCCCTTTGTGCCGGCCATGGCCTGCGGCGTGGAGCCCATGGTGCGCCAGAGCATCATCGCGCAGAACGTGAAAGTCCTCGACCTGCAGAACGTGCGCATCGAGGGTCAGGATGGCGACGAGCTGCAGCTGCAAAACGTCGACAAGGTTATCCGCGCGTAGGGTAGTGCTCCTGCACAAGTGAATACGGCATGTTGAGGCGTGCGACGGTCGGGTCTGCCCGGCTGTCGCACGCAATCTATAGGTGCCGGTATTGCATGGTGGGTGTTCTGTGACAGAAAGCGTAATGACAGATGAGTGGTAAAGAACAGCTCTTTGAGGTATCGCTCGAACGTGAGGGCGCGTATCGCAGCATTTCGGCGGCGCTCGAGGCGGCGGAGCGGTGTGTGCCCGATACGACCGTGCCGGTGCGCGTGCTGGTGGCGCCGGGCGAGTACCGCGAGCAGGTCGAAATTCGTCGTCCGCATGTGACGCTCGAGGGCGAGACGGCCGACAGCGTACGTATCGTGGGCGGCCTGGGTGCCAAGATGCCTTCGGAAGATGGTAGCGGCCAGGATGGAAGACTCGGCACCTTCCGTACGTACACGCTGCTGGTCGATGCCGACGACGTGACGCTTGCGGGCCTAACAATCGAAAACAACGCCGGTGACGGTCGCGAGGTCGGCCAGGCGATTGCCCTGTATGCCGACGGCGACCGCCTGGTGGTCGATACCTGCCGCATCCTGGGCCATCAGGACACGCTCTTTTTGGGGCCGCTGCCGCCGCGCGAGGCCAAGCCGGGCGGCTTTATAGGCCCCAAGCAGTTCGCCCCGCGCCGCGTGGGGCGGCAGTATTTTCGACGTTGCCGGATCGAGGGCGATGTCGACTTTATCTTTGGCGGCGCGCGTGCCTACTTTGAGGGGTGTGAGATTCGCTCGCTCAACCGCGATATGGATGTCAACGGGTATGTAACGGCAGCCTCCACGCCTCAGGGCGAGCCGTACGGATTTGTGTTTCATGGCTGTTCGTTTACAGCCGATGAGGGCATTGCCCCCGGATCGGTCTATCTGGGTCGTCCATGGCGCGAGTGGGCCCAGACCGTTTTGCTCGAATGCTGGCTGGGCCCCCATATTTCACTCGAGGGCTGGTGGGATTGGAATAAGCCAGCGGCACATGACGGCACCCTGTATGCCGGCGGTACCCTGTTTGGCCCGGCGGGTGATACTGCCGCTTGGGTGCCGTGGGCGCATTGCCTGACCGGTCAGGATTCCGAACGCTATGCGCGTGACCGAGTGCTTGCCGGCACGGATGGTTGGGATCCCGAGGGCGGCGACGGTGATGCGGTAGAGACGGCCGGGCTATCTGCCAATGGCCGCACCGTGCACATCGAGACGTACTACGAGGACGAACCTACGCTGCGCGCCCGACTGAAGCGCGAAGGGCGCTCGGCCGCATTTACGGGCAAGACTTCCACAGACTTTGAGGCATGGAAGGCTGCGACCAGGACTCGTCTGCACGATATTTTGGGTCTTTCGCTTATGGACCGCGCCCCGATTGAGATTCGTGAGCTCAATCGCGTGCGGGTTGCCGGCAGCATCGTGCGTACTCATGCGGTGTTGCAGGTTGAGCACGATGTGTGGATGCCGTTTTACCTGTTGGAGCCGTCCCGCCCCAAGCTTGACGAGCGGGGACTCAAGCGCTGCTATATCTGCCCGCATGGTCACCAGGGGGCGGGTGCTGCAAGCATAGCCGGCGTTGCGGGCGTGCCGGCGGTCGACGATGCCGTGCGTAAGTTCAATTACGACTACGGTCTGCGTTTGGCGCGCATGGGTTACGTGACCGTCTGCCCCGATGCGCGTGGTTGGGGATACCGTCGTGACTGGAAGGGTCAGGGCGACGACGAGAACAGCTACCTGCGCGGTACGTGCCTGAATCAAGCGCGCATGGCCGAGCCGCTGGGTCTTACGGTCGCGGGCCTCAACGCCTGGGACAACATGCGCTTGATTGATTACTTGGAGACACGCGGTGACATTGCCATGGACGACCTGGGCTGCTTTGGCTTCTCGGGCGGTGGCTACATGACGCTCTATCTGGCCGCGCTCGACCCGCGCGTGCGCAAGGCGTTTGTCTCGGGCTATCTGTACGGCGTTGATGATTCGCTGCTGCACCTCAACGGCAATTGCAGCTGCAATTACACGCCTGGACTCTGGCGTCTGCTCGACATGGGCGACATTGCATCGCTTATCGCGCCACGGCCGTTGTTGGTCCAAAGTTGCGAAGAGGATCATCTGAATGGGGCACGCGGGCTCAAAAATGTTGACGAGCAACTCAAAATCGTGCGCGATGCCTACGAGTTGCTGGGCCGCAGTGGAGGTCTTCGGCACGAGGTGTGTCCGGGTGGACACCATCTTGGCGTGGCGCATCTTGCCGAGGATATCGAATGGCTCGATTCGCAAGTTGCGGAATGCGCCCACGCATAGCCCCTCGGCATGTTGCGAATGAACGGTATGTACCTGTATGACCGCCGGCGTGCGGGTGAGGAGAAGGATATGGAAACGAAAAACTTGAGCGAATCGACCATCTGCTGCTTTGGCGACTCGACCACCTGGGGCGATAACGGATGCGGTGGGGGAGGCAACGACATCTCCTGGACCTCGCACCTGGGTGCGCTGCTGGGCGGCGCTACGATCGAGAACTTTGGTATTAAGGGCTCGCGTATCGCCATCAAGGCCGACCGCAACGACTCGTTTGTCGAGCGCCTGGACGGCATCGATCATACGGCAGACATCTGCATCGTCTTTGGCGGCGTTAACGACTTTAGCCGTAACGTGCCGCTGGGAGAGCTGGGCAGCACGGACGTGCACGAGTTCTACGGTGCGCTCGACTACCTGATCCGCACCATCACGGCGCGCTCGCCTCAGGCAAAGCTGGTGTTTATGACGCCGTGCAAGACGAGCGGCAAACACGAGAAGGATATTCCGGCAAGCAACGAGGCCAACCATCTGGGCCTGACGCAAGACGCCTATGTGCGCGCGATGCTAGAGGTCTGCGATCGCTACTCGGTGCCGGTGATCGACCTCTATGCGCAAAGCGGCATCAGCCCGTTTTTGCCGGAGCACCGCGAGCTCTACATGCCGGACGGTCTGCATTACAGCCCTGCCGGCTATGAGCGCCTGGCGCATCGCATCGCTGCGGGCCTCACCGCCGTTTGCCGTTAAAAGTTTGCCGTTCACGGGGATTATAGGGGTAACGTTCACCCTATAATCACCGTTCGCGTTACACTAGGGGAAACGTTCACCCATCAATAACGTCAGAGGGGACAGCAATGGGTTGCAATCAGATTCTGGACCGTTATATCGAGCAGTTGATCGAGACCTCTACGCCTCAGGCGCCGGCCTGGAACATCGAAAAGCTTCGAGCCGGCAAGGAGAACACCTGGAATTACATTGACGGCTGCATGATCAAGGCACTCATCGAGCTGTACGAGATCACCGGCGAGCAGCGCTACCTGACTTTTGCCGATGACTACATCGATTTCTTTGTCCAGGACGATGGCACCATCAAGCATTACAATCCCCAGGAGTACAACCTCGATAACGTCAATGCAGGCAAGACCCTCTACAAACTCTATGACCTGGTAGGCAAGCCCAAGTACCGTGCCGCCATGGATACCATCTATCGTCAGCTCGAAACCCAGCCGCGTACCAAAGAGGGTGTGTTTTGGCACAAGGCCGTCTACCCCAACCAGATCTGGCTCGACGGCATGTACATGGCGCAGCCGTTCTACATGCAGTACGAGCTGAGCTTCCACAACCGCCGTGCCTGCTCGGATAGCTTCCATATGTTCCAAGTGGTGCACGACTTGATGCGCAACCCCCTCAACGGCCTGTACTATCACGCCTACGACGCGAGCCGCAAGCAGTTCTGGTGCGATCCCGTCACCGGCCTTTCGGCCAACTTCTGGCTGCGCGCCGAGGGCTGGTTCGCCATGGCGCTCATCGATACCTGGGAGCTCATGCCGCCCTCGATGTCGGCCGAGAAGGACGAGATCCGCAAGATGTTCCACGACCTGATCGACGCCATGCTGCCGTATCAGGACGAGAAGACCGGCATGTGGCACCAGGTCATCAACCTGCCCAACATCGCCCCCAACTATCTGGAGGAGTCGGGCAGCGCCATCTTCGCCAACGCCATCATGAAGGGCGTGCGCCTGGGCGTGCTGGGCGAGCGCTACTACCAGTACGGCCGCCGTGCGTTTGACGGCATCTGCGACACGTGCCTGTCCGAGCGCGACGGGCAGTTGGCGCTCGACAACATCTGCCTGGTGGCGGGCCTTGGCAACACCGCGCACCGCGAGGGCACGTTTGGCTACTACATGAGCGAGCCCGTTGTCAAAAACGACGCGAAGGGCGTGGCGCCGCTGGTGCTTGCCTATATCGAGACCATGCATCATGACAAGCTGGCCGGCAAGCGCGACCCGCTTGCTCCCTCGGGCGTGTGCTCCATCGAGGACCCGTTTGGCGGATACACCCCGGGCATCAATGCGTGCAAGGAGGTCTAGGCATGGCGCAGTCAAAAGGAGCACTGAGCGTCGGCGTGCGCCTGCACGACCTGCCCGAGGGTACGGTCGAGGAGCGCATTCGCATGGCGGGCAAACTGGGTTTCTCGTGCATTCAGCTGCCGAGCAAAGTACTCTACAAGTCCTTTGGCATTAACCGTTCCGGCCTTACGCACGAACTCGCCGACCATCTGCGCGAGGTGCTCGACACCAACGGCGTGCAGGTGGCGGTGCTCGGCTGCTATAAAAACCTGGCAACGCCCGATCAGAATCAACTGGTGGATACCTATGCCGAGTACGAGGCGTGCCTGAGGTTCGCGCGCTGGCTTGGGGGCTGTCCGGTGGGGACCGAGACGGGGCGCCCTAACGCGCAGAACAAGATGGCCGATGACCGTTTTTCGGCCGCTGCGCTCGATACGTTTTGCAAAGGACTCGCACGCGTGTGCTCGATGGCCGAAAAGGAGGGCGGCGAGCTTCTGATCGAGCCCGGTTGGAACGAGATCGTCAATACGCCCGAGCGCTGCCGCGAGGTTCTGGAGCGCGTTTCGAGCACCGCACTCGGCGTGATTTACGATCCGGTGTCGCTACTGCATCCCACGATCGTCGGTGAGGCTTCCGAGCAGGTGTCGCGCATGTTGCACCTGTGCGGCAGCAAGATTCGCGTGCTGCATGCCAAGGACTACGAGATCGTAGACAACGAGGACCAGGATGGCTGGTGTGATGGCTCGGGCTCTCGTTTGGTATGCCACGGCGCCTGTACGTGCGGAAACTTTGATTTTGAGGCTATTGCCGCTTGGGCCGCGGCCGCGCGACCGGGCATTATGACCGTTATCGAGAACAGCACACCGTCCACGGTCGAGCGTTCGCGCGACGAGCTGCTGCGCATGGGGCACAGCGTGATGTGCGAGCACGTGATTCTGTAACGAAGCAGGTTGGCGAAAGAGATTGTCGTAGAGGTCCAGGAGAGGAACCGATGGCTATTCATATTGTTGAGGAAGCGAACCGTTGCCTTGGGTGCAAGAAGGCGTTCTGCCAGCTTAAGGGCTGCCCGGTGCAGACGCCTATTCCGCAGGTCATCGACCTGTTTAAGCAGCGCCGTCTGGAAGAGGCAGGTGAGCTGCTGTTCCAGAACAACCCCATGAGCGCGGTCTGCTCCATGATCTGCAACCATTCGGGCCAGTGCGAGGGCGCGTGCATCCAGGGCCGCAAGGGCGCGCCGGTGCATTTCTCGAGCATCGAGAACTATATCTCGACCGCGTATTTGGACCGCAAGGAGTGGAAGCCCGCGCCGTCGTGCGGCAAGCAGATTGCCGTGGTCGGCTCCGGTCCTGCCGGCATTACCGTAGCCATTAAGATGGCCCAGCTGGGCTGTGCCGTTACGGTGTTTGAGCAGCGCCCCGAGATCGGCGGCGTGCTGGAGTACGGTATCCCCGAATTCCGCCTGCCGCGTTCGCTGGTGCAAAAGTACCGTCACGTGATGTGCTCGCTTGGCGTACGCGTCCGTCCCTCGACCACCATTGGCGGCGCGCTGCATATCGACGACCTGCTGCGCGACGGCTACGATGCGGTCTTTGTCGGTACCGGTACCTGGCGCGCCCGCAAGCTGGGTATTCCCGGCGAGTCGCGTGGCAACGTACTGTTTGGTATCGATTACCTGGTCGATCCCACGAGCGTGGCGATCGGTCAGAACGTGGCGGTTATCGGCGCCGGCAACGTGGCCATGGATGTTGCCCGCACGGCCCTGCGCTCGGGTGCTCGCAAGGTTACCGTGTATGCCCGATCGCGCCATATCTCGGCCATCGATGACGAGGTGGAGCTGACCGAGCTTGACGGTGCCGAGATCGTGCGCGGCAAGGCGATCTGCGCCATCGACGATAACGGTCCGGTGTTCGAGACGGCTATCTTTGACGAGGACGACAACGTGGTGGGCTACGAGGAAGAACTTGACCATGTGCCCGCCGACACGGTTGTGATTGCGGCCTCGCAGGTACCCAAGGACAAACTGGTGCTTACGACGGGCGGTCTGGAGACCGACCATCGCGGCCTTCTTTCGGTCGATGAGCACGGCATGACCACCGTGCCGGGCGTCTTTGCCGCCGGCGACGTTGTCAACGGCCCGCTTACCGTGGTCCATGCCGTAGCGGGCGCCAAGCTCGCCGTCGAAGGCATGACCAACTACCTGGGCCTCTAACTCATCCCATCCATCAGTTGCGGTGAAATACGGACTGTTTTGGCTGTCAAGGGCCTTATCTACTCCGTATTCCACCGCAACTTTTTTGTGGGCTGAGTAAAAGCCGGGGGAGCGTGTACGGTCGGGTACAGCGCAGTTGCTGATACGATAAGTACGTTAGCAACTGCCGCCGAGCGGCCCAAACGAAAGGAAGCCTGTATGGAGTCATCCGCTTACCCGATGCTCTTTAGCCCGATCAAGGTCGGTACGACCGAGGTCAAGAATCGCGTCTTTATGCCGCCGGTGTCCACGAACCTGGCCGATCATGGCTATGTGACCGACGACTTGGTCGATCATTACCGTGCCCGCGCCAAGGGCGGCGTGGGCCTCATCATCACCGAGGTCGTGACGGTCGAGCCTACCTATACCTATCTGCCGGGTGACATGTGCTGCTACGACGACACGTTTATCCCTGGCTGGGAAAAGCTCGCCGCCGCCGTCCACGAGTACGGCTGCAAGATCATGCCGCAGCTCTTCCACCCCGCCTACATGGCCTTTAACATTCCGGGCACGCCGCGCCTGATCGCTCCGTCCTTTGTGGGCCCGTCCTATGCCCGCGAGGCGCCGCGCCCCATCACGGTCGATGAGATTCACGAGCTCACGCATCAGTTCGGTGACGCTGCCGTGCGTATGCAAAAGGCCGGTGTCGATGGCGTCGAGGTCCATGCGGCGCACGCCCACGGTATGCTCGGCGGCTTTTTGACCCCGCTCTACAACAAGCGTACCGACGAGTACGGCGGCTCGCTCGACGCCCGCATGCGCTTCTTGCTCGAGGTCGTCGCCGAGATTCGCGAGCGCTGCGGCAAGGACTTTATCATCGACGTCCGTATCTCGGGCGACGAGTACACCGATGGCGGCCTGACCCTCA
>CAUBMI010000036.1 GCA_958436995.1 uncultured Collinsella sp. | reverse complement strand
GAGGGAGCGAGCGTTTGGGGCGTGGCTGTGGCGTTGTTTGCCGCGAATGTCCGCTTTGGGCGTATCATCGTGGGCATCTCGCAAAACCTCGTTGCAAGGGAGACTCATCCCATGGCTACAGAAAAGTCCTCTTCGCGCCCATGGATGTCCGATGCCGCGATTTATCAAATCTACCCGCGCTCGTTTAAGGATTCGACTGGTTCGGGTCTGGGCGATATCGCGGGCATTACCCAGCAGATGGACTATCTTGAGCGGCTGGGTATCGAGGCCATCTGGCTGAGCCCGTTTTACCCATCGCCTCTTGTTGATGGCGGCTATGATGTGGCGGACTACTGCGATGTCGACCCACGTCTCGGCTCGCTTGACGACTTCGATGACATGATCGCTGCGGCTCACGCGCACGGCATCAAGGTCATCGTCGACATCGTGCCCAACCATTCGTCCAACCAGCACCCCTGGTTCAAAGCCGCTCTTGCCGCCGGCCCCGGATCGCCCGAGCGCGCCCGTTATATCTTCCGCGATGGTCGCGGCGAGCACGGCGAGCTGCCTCCCACCAATTGGAATGCCAACTTTGGCGGCCCCGCCTGGACGCGCGTCGCGGACGGTCAGTGGTATCTGCACATGTTTACGCCCGAGCAGCCGGACTTTGACTGGTCGTGCCCCGAGGTTCACGCGTTCTTTTGTGACGTCCTGGCGTTTTGGAGCGATCGAGGCGTCGATGGCTTTCGCATTGATGTGGCGCACGGTCTCGCCAAGGATCTCGACCGCGATGACCTCGACCGGTGGCATCTCGCCGAGGGCGATGACATGGTTGAGGACGGCACCCATCCGCTGTGGGACCGCAACGAGGTCCACGAGATCTATCGCGAGTGGCGCCGCGTGTTCGACCGCTATGATCCGCCACGCAGCGCCGTTGCCGAGGCGTGGGTGCTGCCCGAGCGCCAGTATCTCTACGCGCGTCCCAGCGAGCTTGGCCAGACATTCAACTTTGAGTTTGCCAAGGCCACTTGGACCTATGATGACATGCACGCTGCAATCGAGGAGGGCTTGAAGGCAGCTATAGAATTCGATTCCGCCTCGACCTGGGTGCTCTCCAACCACGACGTGCCGCGCGTGGCGACGCGCTATGCCCTGCCGCAGATCAAGGCGACGCGCTACCACCAGATTGCGCTCGACTGGCTCTTACGCGACGGGTCGTCTTATGACGAGGAACGTGAACTCGGCGAGCGCCGCGCGCGGGCGGCCCTTTTGCTCGAGCTGGCGCTTCCGGGCTCGGCATACGTGTATCAGGGTGAGGAGCTCGGCCTTTTTGAGGTGGCTGACATTCCGTGGGCTGTACTCGAAGATCCTACTGCGACCAATACGCACGGACCGAAGCGCGAGAAGGGGCGCGACGGCTGCCGTGTGCCCCTGCCGTGGGTGGCGGCGGACGATCCCGCGCAGGGCGGATCGTTTGGGTTTTCACCGGCGGACGCCGATGCGGCGCCCCATCTGCCGCAGCCTGCATGGTTTTCCGATTACGCTGCCGATAGGGAAGAAGCGGACCCGACATCGATGCTTGCGCTCTATCGTGACGCCCTCTGGCTGCGGCGCAAGCTGCGCGGGTGCGCCAACGATCTCGCGTGGCTCGATCTTGACGGGCGCACCGGCCTTGCGGATGGTGCCGAGGGCGCTGAGGGCGGCGTCATCGCCTATCGCCGCGACAACGGCTGGGCGTGTGTGACGAATTTCGGTGCAGCGCTCGTGGAGCTGCCTGCGGGCAGGGTCCTGCTCGCCTCATCACCGCTTGCAGACGGTAAGCTCGCGCAGGACAGCTCTGCCTGGATCATGCTCGGTGAGATGTAGGGGTCTCTTGCGGCGAGCTTGCGTTTGCCTGCGCCTTCCGCGGCGGCTGATGTCTTCGCGAGGTTCGCGAGGGCGTCGCAAAACTTTTCAAAAAAAGTTCTTGCATTTGGGTGGATCATCCCGTATATTAAATCCTCGCAGGCGGACATGGCTCAGTTGGTAGAGCACAACCTTGCCAAGGTTGGGGTCGCGGGTTCGAGCCCCGTTGTCCGCTCCATTTGGGCGTTTAGCTCAGGGGGAGAGCGCTTCCCTGACACGGAAGAGGTCAGAAGTTCAAATCTTCTAACGCCCACCAAATGTTCGCAGCTCAGAGGCATCGTCTCTGGGCTGTTTTGTTTTGGTCGCCAAATGGGTCGCCAAATACGTCACCAAATTTCGAGTTTTTGATCTTCCGGGATGCTTCTCAGTAGTCATCCGAGGAAACTCTCATCTTCTCCGTTTGCATACACATATCTTTCAAGGATTCGTGCCGCGGTTGCATGAGGCTCGGCAAGGCACGACCGCAACATGTTGGTCAAGCATAATCTTTTGGATTCTTTTGGCGTGAGCGGCTTGGTTTTGGTAGGATTTGTCAGCGGCTTGACTAAGGGGGTTTTATAACTGCCATGCAGGTAGCCGTGTTGGTAACGTTTTACCGACTTGTCAAATACCCCTCATTTTTAATGCGTCTGCAAAATGACTAATTGCTTTGACCTGCTGAAACACTATATGTTGTGTTTGACCTAAAAAAAGAATACAGGATATAGATGCGTCTTTGTCGTATGATAGATGGCGGACAGAGAACGAAGACCTTAACTGCCTCTTTTGAACGTGTCCTTGAGCCGCTTGATCGGCTCCAGGGAATGTCCGCATGGAGGCTTATGGTTTATCGAGAACAAAGATTGCGCGACGGCGCCGCAAGACCGGGGCAAGCCCTGTCGGGCATCGTTTGGCTCTGAAACGCAATGAGACTACGACGTGAAAGAGGCAAGAGGATGAAGATCATCAAGCGCAGCGGCACCGAGGTTGTCTTTGACATCGATAAGATCGTCAATGCCATCCGCGCCGCAAACTTGGAGGTCGAGGAGAGCTCTCGTCTAACCGACCGCCAGGTGGTTTACGCGGCACAAAATGTCGCCGAGGCATGCGAGAACGCGGGCCACACCGTTTCGGTCGAGGAGATTCAGGATTTGGTCGAGGACGAGATCATGCGTCTCGACTGCTACGAGGTTGCCCGCCACTACATCATCTATCGCTATGTTCAGAGCCTGAAGCGCCAGAAGAACACGACCGACGACAAGATTCTGTCGCTGATCGAGTGCAATAACGAAGAGGTCAAGCAGGAGAACTCCAACAAGAACCCGACCGTCAACTCCGTTCAGCGCGACTATATGGCCGGCGAGATTTCCAAGGACCTGACCCAGCGCGTGCTGCTGCCCCAGGAGATCGTGGATGCCCATAATGAGGGCTTGATCCATTTCCACGATTCGGATTACTTTGCCCAGCACATGCACAACTGCGATCTGGTGAACCTGGAGGACATGCTCCAGAACGGCACCGTTATCTCGGGCACGCTGATCGAGAAGCCGCACAGCTTCTCGACCGCCTGCAACATCGCGACGCAGATCATCGCCCAGGTTGCTTCCTCCCAGTACGGCGGCCAGTCTATTTCGCTGACCCATCTCGCCCCCTTTGTTGAGGTGAGCCGTCAAAAGATTCGCGGCGAGGTTGCCCGCGAGCTCGAGGAGCTCGGTGTTTCGGCATCTGCCGAGAAAGTCCGTGAGGTCGTTGAGGACCGTCTGCGTGACGAGATCCGTCGCGGCGTCCAGACGATTCAGTATCAGGTCGTGACCCTTATGACCACCAACGGCCAGGCGCCGTTTGTGACGGTCTTTATGTATCTCAACGAGGCTCGCTCAGCGCAGGAGAAGCACGACCTTGCCATGATCGTGGAGGAGACGCTTCGTCAGCGCTATGAGGGCGTTAAGAACGAAGCCGGTGTATGGATTACCCCGGCATTCCCCAAGCTTATCTATGTACTCGAGGACGATAACGTTCACGAGAATTCCCCGTACTTCTACCTGACCCAGCTGGCTGCCAAGTGCACCGCCAAGCGCATGGTGCCCGACTACATCTCCGAGAAGAAGATGCGCGAGCTCAAGCTGTCTAAGGGCGAGACTGCCGGCAACGGCGATTGCTACACCTGCATGGGTTGCCGTAGTTTCCTGACGCCCGACCGTTCGGGCAACGGCTTTAACAATGTCGCCAACGCGCTGAACTATGACCCGACCAAGCCTAAGTACTATGGTCGCTTTAACCAGGGTGTTGTGACCATCAACCTGCCCGATGTCGCGCTGAGCTCGCATCAGGACATGGACAAGTTCTGGAAGATCTTCGATGAGCGCCTTGAGCTGTGCCATCGTGCCCTGCTGTGCCGTCATGAGCGCCTGATGGGCACGCTTTCGGATGCCGCGCCGATTCTTTGGCAGTACGGCGCCCTGGCGCGTCTGAAGAAGGGCGAGACGATCGATAAGCTGCTCGTGGGCGGCTATTCCACCATCAGCCTGGGGTATGCCGGCCTGTATGAGTGCGTCAAGTACATGACGGGCCACAGCCACACCGAGAAGGAGGGCACGCCCTTTGCCATGGCAGTCATGCAGCGCATGAACGACAAGTGCGCCGAGTGGAAGGCCGAAAGCGATATTGACTTCTCGCTGTACGGTACCCCGCTTGAGTCGACGACCTACAAGTTCGCCAAGTGCCTGCAGCGTCGTTTTGGCATCATCCCGGGCGTGACGGACAAGGGCTACATCACCAACAGCTACCACGTCCACGTGTCCGAGGAGATCGACGCATTCGACAAGCTCAAGTTCGAGGGCATGTTCCAGCAGCTTTCGCCGGGCGGTGCCATCTCCTACGTCGAGGTTCCCAACATGCAGGACAACCTCAAGGCTGTCATCCGCGTGATGCAGTACATCTACGACAACATCATGTACGCCGAGCTCAACACCAAGAGCGACTACTGCCAGGTGTGCGGCTACGATGGCGAGATCAAGATTGTCGAGGATGACGGCAAGCTGGTGTGGGAGTGCCCCAGCTGCGGCAACCGCGACCAGGAGAAGATGAATGTCGCCCGTCGCACGTGCGGCTACATCGGTACCCAGTTCTGGAACCAGGGTCGAACCGAGGAGATCCGCGACCGCGTGCTGCATCTCTAATAACCATCCCAGGCTGCCCCGTAGCGAGGGCCTGGACCTTTACTCGCTATTTCGGACAGTCCTGGCTCACGACGGAGGCGCCACTGGCGCCTCCTGTTCGTGCGGAACTCATATCGAGCAAAGGTCCAGGCCCTCGCTACGGGGCAGCCGAGCTGACGTAGCTGAGATGCAGCATGCGGTCTGCTCACTCTTCGAAGTTCTTAGCGGAAATAATTCGAGCTGCAGCTTCGATTTACTTGCGATGGCGGTTGAGCTGCAACAAAGTTTTTATTGGATCTCGAACCCCATGCTCGATGTTCGCTTCGTTCATTGAGTTACCCTTTGCATGAGGTCGGGACATATCGTCCCGCCCGCAGTTTCGCAGGCCGCAGGCCGAGAATGTTTGAGGACGGGATGATATGTCCCGGCCTCCCGGGAGAGTTACCTATGAACTACGCGAACATTAAGTATTTCGACATTGCCGATGGGGAAGGCGTTCGTACTTCTCTGTTTGTGAGTGGGTGCCGTCGTGGGTGCAAGAACTGCTTTAACTCTGTCGCGTGGGACTTTGCTGCGGGCGAGCCGTTTGATCGTGCCGTCGAGGACAAGATTATCGAGAGCCTCGATCATCCCTTTATTGACGGCCTGACGATTCTGGGCGGAGAGCCCATGGAGCCCGAGAACCAGGCGGGGCTCGTTGAGTTTGTCGAGCGTGTTCGTGCCGCTTATCCTGCGGGGTCAGGAAAGACCATTTGGTGTTTTACCGGCGATGTGCTCGAGGAGCTTATGCCGGGAGGACGCCACCATACCGAGGTCACGGACCGTATCCTTACCTGTCTTGATATGTTGGTGGACGGCCCGTTTGTTCAGGACCTGTACGATATCACGCTGCGCTTTAGGGGCTCGAGTAACCAACGCGTGATCGATATGAACGCCACGCGCGCCCGTGCTGAGCGCGAGGGCGTTGCGCTTTGTGATGCGGTTGAACTTTGGCGTGATGATCCGGTCTATTCGACCCATACTATGTAGCTTGTGGTCGATGCCGGAGGGCGTGGTACCATAGCGCGAACGTGAAATCGGAAAAGTGAGGCCCAGATGGTCGATCAGGAAAAAGTCGAGGCCGCCATTAAGCTGTTGCTTGAGGGCATAGGCGAGGACCCAACTCGTGAGGGCCTGCTGGAGACCCCGGCGCGCGTTGCCCGTATGTATGGTGAGATCGCCGGCGGCATGGACCAGAGTGCCGAGGAGCACCTGTCCAAAACCTTTGCCGTCGCTTCGAACGATTTGGTTATCGAGCGCGACATTACGTTCTACTCGCTGTGCGAACATCATCTGCTGCCGTTTTATGGCAAGGCCGCCATTGGTTATATCCCTAACGGTCGGGTGGCTGGGCTTTCCAAGCTCGCCCGCACGGTTGAGGTTTATGCCCGCCGTCTTCAGCTGCAGGAGCAACTGTGCACACAGGTTGCCGATGCCCTCATGGATTATCTCGCTCCCCAGGGAGCGATTGTGTTGATGGAGGCCGAGCATATGTGCATGACGATGCGTGGCGTGCAAAAGCCCGGCACCAAGACCGTGACGCTTGCTCGCCGCGGCGTCTTTGAGACCGATCCCGCGCTCGAGGAGCGTTTCTTTAGGATGCTGGGCCGCTAACCATGAGAGTCGTCAACGACTTTACATCGAAGACCGATGAGGGGACGTCGCGTCGCGGCTTTATGGCTTCGGGCCTGGCCCCCTTTGGTGCCATGCCTCGCATTGATTACATTTGTGCCAACGGGCTGTTCCGGCGGCACCTGGGTAACATCGTACAGTTGGAATCGGGGCGTATCTTCTGCCGCCACGGTATTGACCATCTGCTCGATGTCGCTCGCATTATGTGGATCAAGAATCTCGAGGAGCAGCTCGAATTTGACCGCGAGGTCATCTACGCCACGGCACTTCTTCACGATATCGGCAAAGATGAACAGTATGAATCGGGTATATCCCATGATGTTGCAAGCGAACGCGTCGCTGATGCGATTCTCGGCGGCATGCCCGATGACATGGCGTTTGAGCCGGCCGATGCCGCAGCCATTAAGACGGCCATTCTGGGCCATCGAAAGCTGCGCGTGAACAGCCAACCGCTTGAGCGTCTGCTCTATGCAGCCGACAAAGCGTCGCGTGCCTGCTTTGCATGTCCCGCGCGCAACGCTTGCAACTGGAGCGATGATAAAAAGAACCTGTCGATTCGCGTGTAGTTAGTTTGCGCGGTCGGGGTTCTAAACGAAGGAGACGATCGCGTTGAGTAACAAGAAACTGCCCGAGAATGCAACCAAGACTGAAGGTGCTGAGCTCGCCCGCCGTGGAAGGGGCGAAATATCCACCGCAACGGCGGTGCCTCACGTGAGCTATGACGATCTGCGCCATGCCGATCGCATTGTCATTGACGGCCTTGAGGTTTTTGCCAACCATGGCGTGTATCCCGAGGAGAATGCGCTGGGTCAGAAGTTCATCGTTTCTCTGGTGCTCTATGCCGACCTGCGCGCGGCGGGGGAGCACGATAACCTGGATGCCTCGATTGACTACGGCTCGGTGTGCCACGATGTCGATGGCTATCTGCGCGAGCATACGTTTAAGCTCATCGAGGCGGCAGCCGAGGGGACAGCCCAGATGCTGCTGCGCCGTTATCCCTCGCTGCTTGGTGTGCGCATAAAGCTCGATAAGCCGTGGGCTCCTGTTGGCCTGCCCCTGGCAAGCTGCGGCGTCGAGATCGAGCGCGTGCGCTAACCGGTTCTAATACGACTCTATGGGTGGCTGCTTGAGCCGCTGCGACAGAGCTTTATTGTTGGGACAGTACGTGTCGAGCAGGGCGTGGAATCGCTGATTGTGGCTTGGCTCGAGCAAGTGGACGAGCTCGTGGGCGACAACCATGTCGAGGCATTCGATGGGATAGGCGGCAAGTTCGCGTGCGATGCGAATGGCGCCGGTCTTGGGCGTGCATGATCCCCAGCGCGTTTTCATGCTGCGCACGGAGACGCGGGCCACGGTGACGCCCATTGCGATTTCGTACGCGTGCACGACGTCGCGTAGCGCTGCGGTGACCTCGGACGCGTAGAGCTGGTCGATGTGGGCTTGGAGCTCGTCGGACGTTAGGCCGTCGAGGATTGCGTGCCGCTTGGCCTGCGGGCCTTCGTCCGATTCATCGGTACCCATAAAACTTGCGAAGGTGGCCTGTTTGGGTCGCGGTGCGGGGGATGCAAAGTTGTGATCGAGTGCATCCTGTACCGTGATGGGCTTGCCCCAAAGTGCAATGATGGACGAGGGACTGAGCGGCTCTCGTGCCGTCGCCTGACGTTGCTCGCGCTGGGCAAGTCGGCTGATAATCCAGGCGCTGTTGCGCTTCACAAACGCTTCGATACGCTCGCGGCTGGCGCCGATCGGTGCGCTGGCGTGGACCTCGCCGCTCGATGTGATGCGTAGGTTGAAGTTCTTGACGCGCTTTTTGGTAACGACGACGGGGATGGTCGTCTCATCCGGTCGGGATGCGGAAATCGTAAACTGCTGCGTCAAAAGCGGTCCTTCAGATCGGGGACGGGCCGGCATGTCGACCGTTCGGCATGCCGGCCCGCTCAAGGGATGTGAAATTAATAACGCTCGAAGAAGGAAAGCGCGTTGTCGCTGCAGAGCTTTTGCATCACGGTCTTGCCAAAATGCTTGGAGAGCATGTTCTGGAACTCGGGCATCTTGCTGGCATCGGAGAGGAAAGCGGGCACCGTGGCGCCGTCCCAGTCGCCGCCGAGCGCGATGACGTCCTCGCCGCCCAGGTCGAGCCAGTGCTCGATATGCGCCGCCAGCTGGTCGAAGGTGACGTCTGCGGCGGTCTTGTCGGTTGCGTCGTTGGAAAGGAACTCGCTGCAGTAGTTGAGGCCGACGATGCCACCCATGTCGCGAATGGTGCGGAACTGGTCGTCGGTAAGGTTGCGTTTGGCGCCGCAAACCGCACGGGAGTTGGAGTGGCTGGCGACGAAGGGACGCGTGGCGCGGGCGGCGACCTCGTCAAAGCACTCATCGTTGAGGTGGGAGACGTCGAGCACCATGCCGGCGTGCTCCATCTGCGTAAGCGCCTCGATGCCGGCGGCGGTGAGGCCGGCGTGGGTGTCGTGGCCGCTCGCGAGCGGTCCCTGCGCGTTCCAGCTGAGTGACGACATAAGCACGCCCAGGCTCTTGAGCACCTCGATCAGCGCGGGGTCCTCGGCAAAGAACGTGGCGTTTTCGATGGTGTGGATGCAAGCGACCTTGCCGTCCTTGAGCGCGGGGCGAATGTCTGCGGCGCTGCGCACGTTGACCATACGGTCGTGGTTGAGCATTGCCTGGCCGCTCATATGCGCCATGATCTGCGCCTGGAAGCGCGCGGCGTGGGCGGTGGGAATCTCGTCGGGGACAAACGTGGCGAAGCACTGTGCCCACGGCGTGTTGCCGATCTTTGCGAGCGAGATGGCACAGGCGTTACCCTCGATGAGGTCGAAATCTTGCGGATGCGTTTCGTCGCCGGGGAAATAACCGTCGGTGCCGGCGGTAAAGCGCAGGTCGAGATCGAGCGTGGCCCAGCCGATTCGGTCGGCAGTGTCGCAGTGTAGGTCAAATACGGGATATGCCATGGTTCCTCCGGTTGCAGCGTTTCTTTGCAAACTGTCATTGAATTGTATGACTAGGGTATAGTTAGCGCCATATGTTCACGGCGGCCCGCGTTGTGCGCCGCCCTTATCACGGAGGTTACCATGTCCAACCAGGGCAAGAAGGTCAAGACCCATTATCGCGGCACGCTCGATGACGGCACGCAGTTCGATAGCTCCTACGATCGCGGCGAGCCGCTGGAGTTCACCTGCGGCGCCGGTCAGATGATCAAGGGCTTCGACGCCGCTGTTGTCGACATGCAGGTGGGCGAGAAGAAGACCGTGCACATTCCTGCTGCCGATGCCTACGGCGAGCACAATCCCGAGATGGTTCTGACCTTCCCGGCCGAACAGGTTCCAAACATCGAGCAGATCGAGAAGGGCATGAAGCTTTTCCTGTCCACGCCGAGCGGTATGCCCGTTCCCGCCGTGGTCATCGACGTAACGCCCGAGGCTGTGACACTCGACGCCAACCACGAGCTGGCCGGCAAGGACCTCAACTTTGATATCGAGCTTGTTGAGGTCGAGGGTTAGAGTATGCCTGAGCGCTTGGTTTCGACGACATGCTTGGGAAATCTCAACGATCCGTCCTATGAACTCCTGCTTCGCCGGAAGCTGGGCGGCGTCTTTGAAGTTGACGAGCTGCTGCTCGATTGGGACCAGGCTGATGTATGCGCGTTTGTGGGCGTGACGGAGCTGGGGCGCACGGTCGATGTTCGGCTGGATACTGCCGACGGCGGTCGTCTTGTCGACGGCGACGTGCTCGCCGTCGACCGTTCGGGCGTGGTGCCCGTGGCGGTTGTCGTGCGCCTGCGCAGCGCCGAGGTTTATTTGGTCGAAGTTGACCGCATGGACCCGATTGCGCTCGCGCATGCGTGCTGGGAGATCGGCAATATGCATGCGCCGCTTTTCCGAGGCGATTCGGACGAGCATACCGTGCGCATGTATACACCGGTGCAGCCTGTTTTGGGCCGCATGCTCCGGGGCGTCGAGGGCGTTCGACTCTCGGTGGTTACCCGTGAACTCGATGCGGACCGGCGCTTTGCGTCGAGTGCGGCGGAGGTCGTCGTGAGCATAGCTCCCGACTTTGCCATCGTAAAAAAGACGCGCGGCTAAGTGCGCGTATGCGCAAGACGGGCTTTGAGGGGGTGACCGATCAAAGTCCGTCTTGCTGTTGATAAGAGGCTTTGGGGGAAAGCATATGGGTCTTGAGGGAATCAAGCTGATTGCATGCGATTTGGACGGCACGTTGCTGCATCCGGGGGAGCGCGAGCCGCGTTCCGAGGCCTTTGAGCTTATCGATGAGCTGCATCGTCGCGGTATCGTGTTTATGCCGGCGAGCGGCCGTCAATATGCGAGCTTGCGCTACCTGTTTGCCCCGGTGGCCGATGAGCTCGCCTACGTATGCGAAAACGGAGCCCTGGTGATGAGCGAGGGGCGTGCCGTTGTCAAGCGTTCCATGGAGCGTTGCCTTGCTATGGATATCGCGAATGCCGTGGTTGCGTATCCCCATGCCGACGTGACCCTTTCGTGCGAGGGGCGCCTCTACACCATGAGCGGCAACGACGCGTTTGTTGAACACCTGCGTTATGAGGTCCACTGCGATGTGGCGGTGGTCGACCGTCCCGAGGACATCGACGAGGACGTCATTAAGATTGCCTTCCAGACGCCCGAGGCAGAGCAGCCGGCGGCGCTGGAGTATTTCGAGCGCCACTTTAGCGACCGTGTCGACGTGATGACGTCGGGAACCGAGTGGACGGACTTTATCGGCTTTGATTCGGGTAAGGGTTCCGCGCTTGCCGATTACGGTCGTGCCCTGGGAATTTCGCCCGATGAGATGATGGCGTTTGGCGATAACGAAAACGACCGCGACATGCTCAACGTAGTGGGCCATCCCTATCTAATGGAGAGCTGCAATCCCTCTATGCGTGGCATCAACGACCGCGTCCGTTACGTACGCACGGTCGAAGAGGAGCTGCGTCGCCTGCTCGCCGAGTAGATATTTGGGACATGCCTAGAAATGTACTGTTTGCTGTAGCGGATGGGCAAGTAGATTTGCAGGCATGTCCCAAAGGCTACTGGCAGTCGGGGCAGAGTCCCTCAAAGATGGTGTAGTGCGAGCTGACGCTCCATCCGATTTGCTCGGACGCCTTGGCGTCGAGCTGGGCATCGAAGGGGAGCGGTACGTCGATGACGCGGCTGCACGAGGTGCAGATGATATGCGCATGCGGCTCGATCGTGCGATCGAAGCGGCTGCCGCCTGGTGTCTTGATGGAGAGGATCTCTCCGGCATCGGCCAGGAGGTTGAGATTGCGGTAGACCGTGCCGCGGCTGATTTTGTCATCCTGTGCGCGCACGACGTTGTAGATTTCGTCGGCGGTGGGATGGTTGTAGCTTTGGCGCACGGCGTCAAGAACCAGCTTTCGCTGCCTGGTATTCCTTCTTTGCACCGCCATGCGCCTCGCCTCTTTTCTATCAACGGCCGTAGGTAAATGATACCGTATTTAGCACACAATACTAATAACGAGGAATGAAACTGTCTTCATTGGCAAGTGGGGCTTGGGCCTGGGCTTCTACGAGGTGAAAACGCGTTCCCATGCGCTCGTAGGAGGCATGAAGCGCCTCGAGATGAGATAGGATGTTTGCCGGAGCTCCCTGTATCTCCATCTCGACCGAGCCGTCTTCCATGTTGCGCACCCAGCCGGTGAGTGCGCGTGTCTGCGCGAGGTTGGTGTTGGTAAAGCGAAAACCAACGCCCTGGACTTGCCCCGCCCAGCGCAGGAAATAGCGCAGGGGAGTGTCTTGAGTGGCCTCGTCGCTTGCGAACACAGTAAGCCTGCGGCGCAACTCGAGCTCGATGTTTGATGGTTTTTGAGGCTCTCGACTGCCGCCGGTGACGCTGGAGAAGAACGCATCGAAGAAGCCCATCGCTAGGCCTGCTTGCCTGCGTCGGACGGGAAGGTAATGCCGGCCTGCTGGCGCACGGCATCCATGATGCGCAATGAGACGAGCGTGACATCGCGGTAGTGGCCAAGTTCGTGACGTCCCGCCGGGGTTTCCCAAATCTCTTCCTTAACGTTATCGATGCCGCCGATGGCGGTGATAAGGTCTGTGAGTTCGTATTCCATAGTGTTGCTCGATTTGGGCAGGTCGAGCACGCGGCCGTTGTCGCCCTGTTCGCGCGGTGCCTCGGTCGCCGAGCCGCGTACGACATCGCCGCGATAGTCGATGCGGACGTTGCGGGGCGTGGACAGATGGTCGATCTGGATAGTGCCACGCTCGCCTTCGATCTGCGAGGGTAGCAGGTCATTCGTTATTTTGGAGTGCGCGAGCTCGACGGAGATACGGCCACCGCCGTAGCTGGCGAGGATGGAACCGCAGCCGTCGATGGGGCCGTGCGTGAGCTGTCGCGTGGCGGGGTCGAGCAGAGTAGCCATGCTCGTAAGGCCGGAGGGCATGCCGAAAATCTCGACCATGGGCTCGACGGTGTAGACGCCAATGTCCATGAGGGAACCCGATGCCATATTGCAGTCGAAGATATTGGTGGCGCGTCCCGCGAGAATCTCGTTGTAGCGCGAGGAATATTTGCCAAAGCGCAATGAGGCGCGGCGGATGGGGGCGATCTCGCCCAGGGCGTCCTCGATGGCGTGGAAGGCGGGGTCGTGGAGGGGACGCATGGCCTCGAGGGCCACGACACCTGCTGCCTCGGCAGCGCGGAAGACTTCCAGCGCCTGCGCTTCGGTGGCGCAGAAGGGCTTCTCGACGATGACGTGCTTGCCACCGGCGATGCAGACAAGGGCCTGCTCGTAGTGAAGTGCGTTAGGGCTGCCGATATAGACGGCGTCGACGTCGGCAGCTGCCGCGAGCTCATCGAGTGAAGTAAAGTTTCGCTCGCCACCGCGCTCGGCGGTAAAGGCGGCACCGCGATTGGCATCGCGTGAAAGCGTGCCCACAAACGCGGCTTGGTCGTTGGCGTTGACGACTTGGATAAAGTCGTCGGTGATCATGGATGTGCCGATGGTCGCGATGCGCAGCATACGTCCCCCTTGCGTTGTTTGGTCTACAGGATGAGTGTAGCGCGTGGGGATATAAAGCTGCGCGAAAACGCTATTACAGGTCGCTCTCGTTAAAGCCGGCGTCGATATCGAGGTTGCTGCCGTCGGCCGCCGTGGTGGCGAGCTCATCGCAGCGCTCGTTGAGCTCGTGACCGGCGTGACCCTTAACCCAGATGAAATCAACCTTGTGCTTGCTTTTGGCGGTGAGTAGGCGCTCCCACAGGTCGCGGTTCTTGACGGGTTGCTTGTTGGCGGTTTTCCATCCGCGCTTTTTCCAGCCGTCGATCCAGTGCTTGTTAAAGGCGTTGACGACATACTGCGAATCGGAATGGACTTCGACCTCGCAAGGGCGGTTGAGCGCCTCGAGCGCCACGATGACCGCCATGAGTTCCATGCGGTTGTTGGTGGTCTTGGCATAGCCGCGCGAAAGCTCGGAGGTGAAGGTCTTGCCGGCGGGGTTGGTGTATTTGAGCACGGCGCCGTAGCCGCCGCGTCCCGGATTTGATCGGGCCGAGCCGTCGGTATAGATGATGACCTTCACGGGCTTCCTTTCGTTGGGTACGTTTCGTGTGAGTGACCATTGTAGCGCCATGCCCGCCGGGGGCCAGCAATCTACGATTTCTACCCCGTCTTCCGACTGTTAGTTGGCATGGATGATGCGGTTGAGCTCGTCGAGGTATTGCTGCAAGAGGAGAGAGAGCTTGCGCTCGTCGTGCATGATGTAGCCAACGTGCATCGTTGGGGCGTCTGCTAGCGGGATCGATGCCATGCCCCATTGCATTTCATTGGAGAGGACACCGGTCGACAGGGTGTAACCGTTCGACGTGATAAGTAAGTTGGTAAGTGTTCCGCGGTCCGAGATTCGTATGTTGCGGTCGCAAGGGATATAGCTAAAAGGTTCCTCGGCGTAATAGAAGGAGTTTGAGGTTCCCTGCTCAAAGCTGTAGCGCGTATAGGGCGTGAGGTCGGCAAGGGACAGCTGCGGGCGGCGTGCGAGCGGGTGGCGCTCGCTAACGAAGACGTGGACCGTCGCGTCGAATAGGGGATGGAAGCTTGCGCGGGCATCGGCGAAGGCCTTCTGCAGAACGCGGGCGTTAAAGTCATCCAGATACAGAATGCCGATATCGCTGCGAAACGCACGGACGTCATCGATGATCTGCGATGTGGTGGTCTCGCGCATGATGAACTCGAACTTGCTGTCGCGGCAGCGCTCGACTACGTTGACAAAGGCCTCGACCGAAAAGGCGTAGTGCTGGGCGGAAATGGCGAGGCGGGCTTGCGGGGTGCCACCGTCCTCGTAGCGTGCCTCGAGCATGTCGGCCTGCTCTACGACCTGGCGCGCATAGCCCAAAAGCTCGGTGCCGTCGTTGGTGAGCGTGACGCCGCGGCTGGAGCGCGTAAAGATCTCCAGATGGAGCTCTTGTTCTAGGCTTTTGACGGCGTTTGAGATGTTGGACTGAGCGGTATAGAGGCGCTGAGCTGCGGCGTTGATTGAGCCGGACTCTGCCACGGCGATCAGAAAACGAAGCTGCTGGAGTGTCATCGGTGCCCGTCCTTTCGATAGCTATCTAAAAAACCGATAACAGGTTAGCGCTTTTAAGTGATTGACCGAGTGAAACAATGCTCGTACTATTCAAAACACACAAAGGCGGTAGGTAATTAAGCCGACCACGGAACCGGGATGTCAAAAGGAGGACCGCATATGAACTGCTTACCAAGACGAATGCCGGGCTCCTGTTTGCGCCCGTCGGCGTGATCAGGAGACAGCGACTTACTTCTCTCTTATTTATTTACTTTCGTTCGATCAAGGAGATCATCATGAGCCAGTTCATCAACAACCCCGAGCACACCTTTGGTTTCGATACCCTGCAGCTTCATGTTGGCCAGGAGAGCGCCGACCCCGCATCCGACTCCCGCGCCGTGCCTATCTACCAGACCACGAGCTATGTGTTCCGCAACTCCCAGCACGCCGCCGATCGCTTTGGTCTTGCCGACGCCGGTAACATCTACGGCCGTCTGACCAACTCCACCCAGGGCGTCTTTGAGGACCGTATCGCCGCGCTCGAGGGTGGCGTGGCCGGTCTTGCCGTCGCCTCCGGTGCCGCTGCCATCACCTATACCCTGCAGGCTCTTGCCCAGGCTGGTGACCACGTGGTGGCTCAGAAGACCATCTACGGCGGTTCCTACAACCTGCTCGAGCATACGCTCTCCCAGTTTGGCGTCGAGACCACGTTTGTCGATGCTCATAACCTGGACGAGGTCGAGGGTGCCATCAAGGACAACACCACGGTCATCTATCTCGAGACGCTCGGCAACCCCAACTCTGACATCCCCAACATCGACGCCATCTCCGAGATCGCCAAGAAGCACGGTCTGCCGGTTGTCGTCGACAACACTTTCGGCACCCCGTATCTGTTCCGTCCGCTGGAGCATGGCGCCAACATCGTTGTCCACTCCGCAACCAAGTTCATCGGCGGCCACGGCACCTCGCTGGGCGGTGTGATCGTCGACGGCGGTAACTTCGATTGGAAGGCGAGCGGCAAGTATGCGCAGATCGCTGAGCCCAACCCCTCCTACCATGGCGTCTCGTTTGCCGAGGCTGCCGGTCCCGCCGCCTTCGCAACCTATGTCCGCGCCATCCTGCTGCGTGACGAGGGTGCCTGCATCAGCCCGTTCAACGCCTGGGTCCTGCTCCAAGGCACCGAGACCCTGTCGCTGCGCGTTGACCGTCATGTCGAGAACACCAAGAAGGTCGTTGAGTTCCTTGCCGGCGACAGCCACGTTGCCAAGGTGAACCACCCGAGCCTGCCTGAGCACCCCGATCACGAGCTCTATCAGAAGTACTTCCCCAACGGCGGCGCTTCGATCTTCACCTTTGAGATTAAGGGTGGCCAGGAGGCTGCCTGGAAGTTCATCGATCATCTGCAGGTGTTCTCGCTGCTCGCCAACGTGGCCGACGTCAAGTCGCTCGTCGTGCACCCGGCTACCACCACGCACTCCCAGCTCTCTGCCGAGGAGCTCGCCGAGCAGAACATCACGCCCTCCACGATCCGTCTTTCCATCGGTACCGAGAACGCCGAGGACATCATTTGGGATCTGAAGCAGGCCTTCGCCGTGCTGGACGAGTAAGGCGACTTGTGCAAGGACCCCTTGCGACTCGATAGGTATAACTGCATAAATGCCTGCTCAAGGCGCCTGCGCAAGCAATGGTTGCGCAGGCGTCTTTTTTGCATAGGAAGGGCGCTATTACAGGGTTTTTGGCATGCTTTATGCATTTGAGTTGTGGAAAACTCCTGTTGAGAGGATGTGAGTTTTACGCAATTGACGTGCGCCTTTTGAGTAAAACCGCAGGTCGCGATTTGCTCGAGGTACTATGCAGCGCGATCGAATCACACGCAGCTCAAACGCAGCAAAAACGCACTACGGAGGTTTCCAGCTACATGAGGATCGATTCACGAAAACCGAAAGCCGCTGCCCTTTCCGCCGCTCTGACCGTGGCACTTTTGGCAGGCGCCGGCGCAACTGATGCCCACGCGGCAACACTGTCCGATACGGTTGGATCTACGCCGTCCGAGGCGACGCTGGTACAGCCCGTTGATTATCGCGGCGATGGTTATGGTTCCATGCAGGAGTGGAACGCCTCGATGGAGGCCAAGCGCGATTCCCTTGAGATGCGCGCTCAGATCATTATGAATATGTATGGCGACTATGCTACCGATGACGAGCGCGCTGTGCTGCAGGGTTGTATCGACGGTGCGGGTAGTCTGTTGACGATGGGGGAGGTCGACACGAAGTCGACCGAGCTCGATGAGCTGCGCACTGCGCTTGAGAATGCCAAGCGCGAAGCGCTCGAGGCCGCCGCAGCCGAGGCCGAGGCCGCCGAGGCCGCCCAGGCTTCGTATTACAACGCCGGCTCCGGCTCGTCTTACACGTCTGCTGCGTATTACGCGAACGGCTCGGGTCTGACGCGCTCGAGCGGCGTCAATAACTATAACGGCCGCCGCGAGACTTATTACAGCAGCAACGTGTTGTATCACCACCGCACGGGCGAATGGACTCAGGATTCTGAGGGCTTCTGGCGCGATTCCGACGGCTATTACGTTGTTGCCGCGGGCGATATGGCCCAGGGCTCGACCTTTACGGGCTCCAAGGGTGATTGCAAGGTCTATGACTCCGGCTGCGCCGCCGGAACCACCGACTACTACACCGGTTGGTAATCTGCCATAAGCAAAATACGCACATGATGGGCGGGCGTCTTTACTGAGCTTTTAGGCAACGTAAAGCCGCCCTTTCTTTATGTGCGCTTGAGTTAACAGAGCCCTTACCGTGGCGGTACGCTGGGCGTATGGATGCGGGGCACACTAGTTCATGAGAAATAGGGTCTTTCTCTTGGAGGAAGTGATCTTGTGAATGCTCGAGATATTGCCATTGCCGCCGTCGCGTTGATGCTTGGCTGCCTTGGTCCCACGGCCGCGCTCGTCGCGGGCATGCAGGGGACATGCGGGGCTGCTCCTATCGTGATCGGCGCGTTGATCGCGGCCACACTGCTGGGAAGCGCCGGTGTTGTCCTTTGTCGCGACGATGAGGACGAGGTTCCGGAGTCGCATCTCTAACTGTTGCGAAAATGACTGTTGGCCATGGCTGAACATGAAAACCGCCACAAGGGGAGTGCCCTTTGCGGCGGTTTTTGCTATTGAGACTGTTGAATGCGGTGCGGCGGCGTTACCAGCTTGCCTCGATATCACGGATGCGCTGATAGAGCCATTCGTTCTGCGGCGCCTGGATATCGTGCTTGGCCGCGAGGCGGCGGACGGTGCCCGCGAACTCCTCGACCTCTGTTTTGCGCTGCGCGACGCGGTCCTGCGCCATCGAGGGCATGCCGGCGGGGTCGAGCCCCTCGATGAGATGCACCATTTGCGTTAGGTCTGCCTCGGTGAGCTCGATACCCTCGGCGTTGGCGACTGCAAGCGTCTCGCGCATGGCGGAGACAAAGCAACGACGCTGCTCGGAGCCCTGTTCCGTGGCGCTTCCGTACGTACCGCCGTAGGCCATGCAGGTCTGGTTGATGCCGTCGTTGAGCATAAGCTTGGCCCACATGCGGTGCGCGATGTCTGCCTCGACGGTGTGTGCGATGCCGCAGCGCGTGTAGAGCCCGTCGATGGCGGCGACGGTCGCGGGGTCGGTGCCGGCGGCCGCACCAAAGCGGATCTCGCCGGCATTGGTATAGGTGAGCTCCCCGTTGAGGAATACGGCGTCCATGCCCTGGCAGATACCAAGGACGGTGTGCTCCCAGCCAAAGCGCTCGGCAATCTTCTGCTCGCTCGTGATGCCGTTGCACAGCGACGCGATCAGCGTGTCGGGTCCCACGACGCGCTCCATAGTCTTGAGCGCTTGGTCGAGACCGGTGGTCTTGACCGTCAGGATGACCAGATCGGCGGGCGTTGCCTTGCTGGCGCGGACGGACTTGAGCGCGCAGGGCTTGCCGTTGACGGTGAGCGCATCACCCGCGTGGCGCTCAAAGCGCGCGTCGTCCATAACGTATTCGACGGCGTCGTTGCCGAGCGCTTGGGCGATCATGCTGCCGTAGAGCAGGCCCACGCCGCCCTTGCCGATGAAGGCGACCTTGTTGATCTGCATGTGAATCATCTCCCCATAAAAAGGCGCCCGCGTATGGGGCGCCTGATGGATTGTATGCCGCCGGGCCATGTCGCGTGCACCGGATGGCCGTATTTAGAAGAACAAACGCATGGGAACTTATGACGCGGGGCAGACCGCAAAGACACGTGCGGGATATCCGACGCCATCACGCACCTTGGGGAAGGTGCAGAAGATGACGGCGCCCGTGGCGGGAAGCTCGTCTAGATGGTCCATGACCTCGATCTGATAGCGATCGACCGAGAGGATGTACTGTTCGCCGGGGTAGGGGTAGGCGTCCTCACGCGTGGTCACGCTCGCCGGGTCGGTGTCAGCCGGCTCGTGGCCGATGGCGCCGATGTCGCGCTCTTCAACGAGCCACTTGATGGCGTCGAGGTCCCAGCCGGGGTAGTGGGGCTGGCCGTCCTCGTCCTTGTTCTCGAGGTCGGCGAGCTTGGACCAGTCGGAGCGGAAGGCGACGAAAGCGTCCTCGGGAATGCGACCGTGCTCATCCTCCCAAGCTTTGAGGTCCTCGATGGTCAGGATAAAGTCGGGATTCGCGGCGCACTCCTCGTGCTTGTCGATCACGCAGAGCGGATGCATAAACTCGATGGGTTCAATCTCTCCAAGGGAACGGCCGTCAACATGGAAGTGGCGCGGTGCGTCGACATGCGTGCCGTACTGCGAAGCAACCGAATACTGGAAGCAACGCATGGGGGCGAGCATGTCCTCGGGCGTGCCGGGCAGGTAGTCGAAGAGCTTGGTGGACTCAAACGGCTTAAAGCCAAACCAGTGCGGGGTGTCGCATGAGAGCGTGTGGGTGAGGTCGACCCAGCGATAATCGTTGCTTTTGAGCTGGGAGGCGAGGTTCCAAAGGTCGAGCGCGGGCATGGGCGGCTCCTTTCATCGGGCTTTTTGCTGATGTTAAAGCGGTGCCGTGACAGCTCGATTTCTGCTGCGTTACGATACGTTCTCGATTGCGATTCCACGATGTTTCGGCCGCGTGACCATTGTGTTTCGCCTTGCCGGGGCGCTGATGGCGAAAGGAGGGGCCGTGCAATATCGCGTTGACCCCAAAAGTGGTAACCGAATATCCGCTCTGGGTCTGGGCTGCATGAGATTTCCCGGTGCGCCGGGACACCCCGATGCGAAGACAGCCGATGCCATCATTTCCCGTGCGGTGGAGCAGGGGATTAATTATCTGGATACCGCGTATCTCTATCCCGGTAACGAGGTGTGCGTGGGCGCCTCACTTGAGCGCCTGGGTCTGCGCGACCGCGTGTTGCTCGCGACTAAGTTGCCGCACGCTTCGTGCAAGTGCGCGGAGGATTTCGACCGGTTCTTCGACGAGCAACTGCGCCGCCTGCGGACCGACCATATCGACTATTACCTTATGCACAACATCACTTCGCCCGCCCAGTGGGAGCGCGTGGTGGCGTTGGGCATCGAAGACTGGATTGCGCACCAAAAGGCTGCGGGGCGTATTCGCCAGATAGGTTTTTCGTATCACGGCAGTGCGGCGGACTTCCTGACGATGCTCGACGCGTATGACTGGGATTTTTGCCAGATTCAGTACAACTACGCTGGAGAGCGCTACCAAGCGGGAACGGCGGGACTTATAGCAGCCGCCGAGTGCGGGCTCGCGGTGTTTGTGATGGAACCGCTTTTGGGCGGACGCCTGGCGGGCAAGCTGCCTCCGCGGGCCCGCGCCGTGCTCGATGACGTACGCGATCCGTACCTGAAGACGCCGGCTGCTTGGGGCCTTTCGTGGGTGTGGAACCATCCTCAAGTCACGATGCTGCTTTCGGGCATGACCGATACCGCGCAGGTGGACGAGAACGCGGTGCTGGCCGATCGGGCCCTGCCGGATTCGATGACAGCCGCTCAGCTCGATACCATCGCACGCGTGCTGGCGGAGTTTGAAAAATCGAATCGCGTGCCCTGCACGGGATGCGGCTACTGCATGCCATGTCCCAAGGGTATTAACATTCCCGGCTGCTTTGCCGCTTACAACGCGAGCTATGCGCACAGCTGGTTTACGGGGCTGTCGCAATACTTTACGGCGAGCGCGGTGCGCACGAGCGAGCCCAAGCTCGTGAGCAATTGCGTCAAGTGTGGCAAATGTGCGCGTCACTGCCCGCAACACATCGATATCCCCGAGCGTCTCGACGACGCGCGCCGACGTTTCCAGCCTGGCCCCGTAACGGCCGCGCTTAAAGTCTTCAGCAAAACTCGCTCCTCATGACCCTTTTATATCTTGTGATGGAATAGTTCCTGTTTGCGGCAGAATAGGGCGATAGCAGGAACTATTTCGTCGCAACTGAAGGGGGCTGTCGTGGGCCATCGGGATTCATGTGATGATTTGCGTGAGGTTCGTTGGGGCGTTTTGGGCGCTGGGCACATTTCGCATCGATTTGCATC
>CAUBMI010000035.1 GCA_958436995.1 uncultured Collinsella sp. | reverse complement strand
TCGTCCTCGTAGAAGCCGGCGTCCCACTGCTTCTTGGTCACCTTGTAGGCAGCCTGCAGACGGTTGGACGCGGTCTCGTCGGGACCAAAGATGCGGAAGTCATCCATGTTCTTGGCCAGAACGTCGGCAGTGTACTCACCAAAGACGCGGGCGGCCTCGGTGGAGCCCCAGCCATGACCCTTAGTTGCGACGGGGACCTCGTGGGCATGAATATCGGGCAGCTCGAGCTCGCGACGCACCTTACCGCCGTTCGCGTTGGGGTTGGCGCCGATGCGCAACTCGCCGGTCGGCATAAAGGCCGTCACCTCGGGGCGCACCTGGCCCTCGGGCGTAAAGAGCTCCTCGGGCTTGTAGGAACGCAGCCACTCGCGCAGCACGCGGAAGTGCTCGTGGGTGTCCTTGGCACTCGCCAGCGGCACCTGATGCGCGCGCCAGGAGTCCTCGGTCTTCTTGCCGTCGATGTGCTTGGGGCAAGTCCAGCCCTTGGGCGTACGGAACACAATCATGGGGTAGGCCGGGCGGACCACGGTCTCGCCTGCGGCGGCCTGGGCCTGCGCGGTGACCTTGATGTCACAGATCTCGTCAAAGACCTGCTCAAACAGGGCAGCGAAACGCGCATGAATGCTTGCGTTGCTCTCGTCGTCAAAGCCGGCGACAAAGAAGTGCGGCTTATAGCCCATGCCCTCAAAGAACTTGGTGAGCTCCTCATCGGACACGCGGGCAAGGATGGTGGGATTGGCGATCTTGTAGCCGTTGAGGTGCAGGATCGGCAGGACGATGCCGTCGGTTGCCGGGTTCACGAGCTTGTTGGACTGCCAAGAGGTCGCGAGCGGACCGGTCTCGGACTCGCCATCGCCCACCACGGCCACGGCCAGCAGGCTCGGGTTGTCCATGACGGCACCGTAAGCGTGGCTGAGCGTGTAGCCGAGCTCGCCGCCCTCGTGGATGGAACCGGGCGTCTCGGGCGCAAAGTGGCTCGGGATGCCGCCGGGATAGGAGAACTGGCGGAAGAACTTCTGCAGGCCTGCCTCGTCATTGGTGATGTCGGGGCGGATCTCACGGTAGGTGCCGTCGAGCAGCGACTGAGCAGTACCGGCGGGGCCGCCGTGACCTGGGCCCATCAAGAAGATAGCATTCTGGTTGTGGTCGGCAATGAGACGATTGACGTGACCGAACAGGAAGTTGATGCCGGGCGTGGTGCCCCAGTGGCCAACCAGGCGGTGCTTAACGTCCGGACGACCGAAGTCGCGCACCTCACCGGTTTTCTCGTCGACAAAGTCGGGGCGCATTAGCGGGTTAGAGCGAAGGTAGATCTGACCGACGGACAGATAGTTCGATGCGCGCCAATACAGGTCGACGCCCTCGAGCTCGGAAGCCGGCACCTCGTGGCCCAGCTTTTGCCACGGCGTCCCCAGTGTTTTAGCCATTGTTTATGTCCCTTCGCTGTGTGGTCACCCTCCGATACGGCAACCTTTCGTTGGGACTAGTATATTTGCTAAAACGTTTTATCATGGTGAAAAAACGTTTTACCACCCTTATCAATCCCATCGATTAGCAAAACGCGATATTCACCTGCGGCGTTGATTGTCACAGTTGCTCCACATTCGGTCTCTGCAAATTGGTAAACGTGTTTAGTTGTGTTTAGTAAGCTCGAGCACGCTGTCCTTAACGATAAGCTCCGGCTCCAGAACGACCTCTTCGGCACGCCTGCCGCCCCTACCGGCAAGACGCTTGGACATGCAGCCAAAAGCATGCTCGGCGAGCACGCCGGGGTCCTGCTCGATCGCGGTCAGCGCCGGCTCAAAGAGAACGTCGGCTGCCGAGTTGTCATAGCTCACCACCGAGATATCGCCCGGGATGCTCTTACCCATCTCATGCAGGCGCTTGAGCAGACCCAGCGCAATGTTATCCGAGCTTGCGAACACGGCGGTGGCGTCAGTTGCGAGCACTGCCTCCGAGGCCTCGTATGCGCTCGGAATGTAGTACTCGCTCTCAAACTCCAAACGCGCGTCGATCGGCAGGCCAACCTCGCGCAGCGCGCGCTCATAGCCGGCAAGTCGCTTGCGACCCGTATTGGAACGGCGGGCATTAACCAGGCAGGCAATACGGCGGTGGCCTTGCTCGATCAGATAGCGGGTGGCCATATAGCCGCCCATCTCGTGGTCGAACATCACCTTGTCGCACTCGAGCCCCTCAATGGCACGGTCGACCATTACGGCCGGGATGGGCAGGTGGCTGACTTCTTCGCGCAGGGCGCGATCATCGGAGAACTCGTCACCCACCACCAGGAAGACGCCATCAACGCCGCGCGTCACCAGCTGGCGCAGCAGCTCCAGATCGTCATCGGCGCTTCCGCCCGAGCTGGTAATGAAGAGCGCATAGCCGTCCTCGCGGCAGCGCTTTTCCAGGCTACCGGCGAGCGAGGCAAAAAAGCGGCTCTCGATGTTAGGGACGATAAGGCCCAGCGTGCGCGACTCGCGCATGACCAGGCTGCGCGCAATCTGGTTGGGAACATAGTGGTTGCGCGCCGCGACCTCTTTGATGAGCTTGCGGTTTTCTTCCGAGATGCGACAGGGCCGATTATTGAGAACAAGCGAGACCGACGAGGGGGAAAGCCCCACCTCCTGGGCGATCTGCTTGAGGGTGACTTTGTTGGCCATCTCGCTCCTTCCGGGTTTACGCGCAATCTCTTGAAAGTATAGCGACTACCCCTCTACCTCGGTGATAAACACTTTACCAATCCGGTGGACGGCTGTTTTATCGCCGCCAGCGCACCAAATCCGTCCGGGTGGGGTATATTGCAATCGATTGATGACAACGACCACCAAAAGGCGGATATTCGTATGCACGAGAACGATTTTTTTAACGAGGACCTGCTGTGCGCGCTCGCTGGCGTTGCCGGCGAGGACAACGTGCTGATGAGCGAGCCCATGCGCGAGCACACCACGTTTAAGATCGGCGGTCCGGCCGACGTCTTTGTCACGCCCGATACTGAGCAAGGCCTCGTCGCCACGCTCGATACCTGCTATCGCTGCAATCTACCACTCACCATCGTGGGCAACGGCTCCGACTTGCTCGTCGGCGACAAGGGCATCCGCGGCGTCGTCGTAGCGCTGGGCGAGGGCCTCTCCGACATTACGGTCGACGGCACGCACGTCACGGCGGCAGCCGGCGCCTTGCTTTCCGATGTCGCAGCCGCGGCAGCCGAGGCCGGCCTTACCGGCATGGAGCCCATCTCGGGCATTCCCGGATCGGTCGGCGGTGCCTGCTACATGAACGCCGGAGCATACGGCGCCTGCATGGCCGATGTGCTGGAGTCCGTGCGCGTCTACAAGCCCGCCCGCATGCTCGACGACGGCACCCGCGGTAGCGGCAGCATTATCGAGTTCGATGTCGATGAGCTCAACCTGGGCTATCGCAAGAGCCGCATTGCCGACGACGGTTTCATCGTGCTTTCGGCCACTTTCAATCTCGCCCCGGGCAACGCCGCGATGATCAAGGCCGACATGGACGACTACCGCCAGCGCCGCGAGGACAAGCAGCCACTCGACATGCCGAGTGCCGGCTCCACCTTCAAGCGCCCCGAGGGCCACTTTGCCGGCAAGCTCATCATGGACGCCGGCCTGCGAGGACACGCCATTGGCGGCGCGCAGGTGAGCGAAAAGCACTGCGGCTTCATCGTCAACGCCGACCACGCCACCGCCGCCGATGTCGACGAACTCATCCGCCACATCCAAACAACCGTCAAAGACCAATTCGACGTGGACCTCGAACCCGAAGTCCACCGAGTCGGCGAATTCCTCTAAAAAAGAAGGCCCCGAAAGGGGCCTTCACTTTCTTTTATTCAGACAACCAATCCGGTGCGTAGCGCCCCGAACCCGAGAGGGCCGCGTGCCCGCCCGCAATATATTTGATTGATCGCGAGTTCCGCACGCAAAGAAGGCCACTTAATGTGGCCTTCGTCTTGCGCAGGACTGCCCGAGCAGACAATCAAATATATTGCGGGCGGGCACGCGGCCCAGTCGGCTTTACGACAGCGCAATACCGCCAAGCCAGCCCCAACGCACGCCAGAGCCAGTACCATAGAAGCTAATAAACGAATCAAGCGACTTAGACGTAATGGCACCCTCGTTGCTCATAACGATGCCGCCGCCAACGTAGATACCCACATGACCGTAGATAAGGCCCGGAGCACCCGTGCCGCTGTGCGAGGAATCGGCCACGATCATGCCCACCTGCAGCGCCGAGCGGTCGGAGCTATAGCACCAGGCGTTGAACATGTCACACGCGTTGCCGCCAAAATAGCCCACGCCGGCATTGCGGAAGACGTTGGTAACCCAGGCAGCACACCAGCCCTGGCCGGGAGAAGGCGTCGAGTAGCACGCATTGACGACGGCCTGCTGCTTGCCCGAACCGCCCGTCTGTTGCGGGGTGCCGCCGGCATACGAGCCGCCACCCGAGCTCGAGCCACCCGAAGAAGAGCCCGTGTTCGCAGAGGCCGCGGCTGCCGCAGCCGCCTTCCTAGCGGCCTCCTCAGCCTGGGCGGCAGCGAGGATCTCGGAATCGCGCTGAGCCATGAGTTCCTTGACGTCGTCGGAAAGACCGTTCAGCACGGTCTGGACTTCTTGCTGCTTGGCCTGCATATCCTGCATCTGAGCCGTCTGCTGGTCCTTGAGTTTCTCCAGGTCGGCCTTTTGTGATTCGAGCTCGGTCTTCTGTGCGTCGAGCTCAGCCTGAATCGTCTGGATATCCTCGATGGCATCGCGGTCGCTCTTGTTGATCTTCTCAACGTAATGCGCGTTGGCGACGAGTTCCTCAAACGAGCCAGAGGCCAGCAGCAGCGACAGGATGTTCGTGCCGCCGGACTTGTAGCTGGCGGCCACGCGATCGGAAAGGTCGTTGCGCTTCTTCTTGAGCTCGGCCTTCTTTTCATCGATCTGGGCCTGCGTGTCGTCAATCTTGCCCTGGACATTCTCGATGTCATTGAGGGTCTGGGCATTCTTGTTGGCCAGCGCCGCATACTCATTTGCGATGCTGTCGAGCTGGGCCTGAACCTCGTCGAGCTGGGCCTGGGCGGCATTCAATTTATCGGTGGTTTCTTTGGAAGCCTCCGCCGCATGGGCGCGAGTGGGCAGGCCAAAAAGAACTGCCGCAGAAGCGGCGCCGAACAGGGCCTTAAGGGCAGTGCGGCGCGAGAGCTCCTGGGAAAGGATGGAATCGCTGTTTGGTGACATATGTACTCCGTTACATGCTTATTTATATGTCGCTCAACTCATACATATTAGCGTACATATGGCGCGTCCCAACGATTTCCACGAACGGCAGGAAACTACAAGGTCGGCGGCTCGTAAGCAATTGTCAAATTTGAGGTAACAATTGAGCAAGCTCTTATATGAGTACGTTAACATAATCCTCTGCTTTTCCTACAGTGCACCATTTGGGCGTCCCAGCCTGCGCTATACTCCCCTCTAGAAGTGTTCCTGATTCGATAGGAGACTACATGTCCAAAGCACTCGACCCCAAAGACACCTGCGTCCTCGTTACCGGTGGCGCCGGCTTTATCGGCTCGCACACCGTCGTTCAGCTGCTCGAGGGTGGCTACCAGGTCGTCATCGTCGATGATCTCTCCAACTCCAGCGCCGTCGCCGTCGACCGCGTCAAGACCATCGTGGGCGACGAGGCCGCCAAGAACCTCACCTTCTACGAGGCCAACGTGCTCGACCGCGATGCGATGAACAAGATCTTCGATACCCATCAGATCGACCGTGTCATCCACTTTGCCGGCTTTAAGGCCGTCGGCGAGTCGGTGAGCAAGCCCGTCGAGTACTACCACAACAACATCGAGAACACCCTGGTGCTCATCGACGTCATGCGCAACCATGGCTGCAAGTCCATCATCTTCTCGAGCTCCTCGACCGTCTACGGCGACCCGGACAACCCGCCCGTCACCGAGGAAGATCCCAAGAAGCCCGCAACCAACCCCTATGGCTGGACCAAGTGGATGATCGAGCAGATCCTTATGGACGTCCACACCGCCGACCCCGAGTGGGACGTCGTGCTGCTCCGTTACTTCAACCCCATCGGCGCTCATCCGTCGGGCCTGATCGGCGAGGACCCCAAGGGCATCCCCAACAACCTGGTGCCCTATGTCGCCCAGGTCGCCGTGGGCAAGCTCGAGGCCGTTCAGGTCTTTGGCAACGACTACCCCACCCCCGACGGCACCGGCGTGCGCGACTACATCCACGTGTGCGATCTGGCCTCTGGTCACGTTGCCGCCCTTAACTGGATGAACGGCAAGACCGGCGTCGAGATCTTTAACCTGGGCACCGGCACCGGCACCTCGGTACTCGAGGTCGTCGCCGCCTTCTCCAAGGCTTGTGGCAAGGAGCTGCCCTACGTGATCCGCGAGCGCCGCGCCGGCGACATCGCTGCCAACTGGTGCGATGCCTCCAAGGCCGAGCGCATGATGGGCTGGAAGGCCCAGTACGACATCGCGGACATGTGCCGCGATAGCTGGAACTGGCAGAGCCACAACCCCAACGGCTTCGCCGACGCCGAGTAGCAAAAACCTACATACCGTTCTTGCCCCGATCTCACGTTGTGAGGTCGGGGCTTTTTCATGGCATGTAGCCATTCGCCGAAAATCGACCAACTTTTTTATCTTGCCTGTACATGTTTAAACAACATGTTTTACAATAGGCGTATCGAATCAGAACATCGGAGGCGGACTGCACACCCATCGGCAGGCCGACCCCACAACAAGAAGGTTGGTGAGCGCATTCATGGAGCGTGCAAGCGGCGTCCTCATGCCCGTCTCATCTCTGCCCGGACCATACGGAATCGGCGGCTTTGGCTGGAATGCCTACGACTTCGTCGATTTTCTCGCCTCGTGCAAACAACATTACTGGCAGATTCTGCCCCTTACGACGACCAGCTATGGCGATTCGCCTTATCAGTCGTTCTCGGCCCGCGCAGGCAACCCCAACTTTATCGACTTCGCCGAGCTTATCGAGGCAGGGTATCTGGAGCAGCGCGATATCGATGGCGTGTATCTGGGATCCGACCCCAGCAATGTCGACTACGGTGCTATCTTTGGCGGCCGCCGTCAGATTCTCGACCGCGCCGCCGAGCGCTTTGCTGCCGACAAGCCGGCCGATTTCGATGACTTTATCCAGGCCAACGAGGACTGGCTCATCCCCTACTGTGAGTTCATGACCGTCAAAGAGGAGTGCGGTCTCAAGGCGTTTTGGGAGTGGCCCGCGGAGCTCCGCACCCGCGGCGAGGCTTCCGCCAAGGTCTGCGCCGACCATCCGGCGCGTATGCTCTACCACCAGATGACGCAGTACTTCTTCGATCGCCAGTGGAGCCGCCTCAAGGCCTATGCCAACGAGCGCGACATTCTCATCATCGGCGACCTGCCCATCTATGTCTCGCGTGACTCCGTCGAGATGTGGGCGACACCTGAGCTCTTTAAGATCGACGCCGCCGGCAATCCCGTGAGCGTCGCCGGCACGCCGCCCGACCAGTTCTCGGCCACCGGCCAGTACTGGGGCAACCCCATCTACGACTGGGACGCCATGGAGGCCGACGGCTTCTCCTGGTGGGAGGGCCGCATTCGCGCCGCCCTCGACATGTACGACGTCATCCGCCTGGATCACTTCCGCGGCTTCGAGGCCTATTGGGAGGTGCCGTTCTCCTCGCCTGATTCGTCCTACGGTTCGTGGACGCAGGGTCCCGGCCTCAAGCTCTTCAAGACACTCGAGGAAAAGCTCGGCACGCTGCCCATCATCGCCGAGGACCTGGGCTTCCTCACCCCCGGCGTCATCGATATGCGCGACAACTCGGGCTTCCCCGGCATGAAGATCCTGCAGTTTGCCTTTGAGGGCACCAACTCGTACTACCTGCCGCACAACTACATTGCCAACACCGTCGCCTACGTGGGCACTCACGACAACGAGACGGCACGCGGCTGGTTTGAAGGAACGGCTACCCCGCGTCAGCGCGAGCAGACAGCCCTGTACACCCATCAGCAGGCCGGCGAACCCATCGCCGACGCGCTCAACCGAACCATCGCAGCCAGCGTGAGCGACACGTGCGTCTACACCATGCAGGACCTGCTCAACTTGGGCAACGAGGCGCGCATCAACACCCCTGCCACGCTGGGCGGCAACTGGACCTGGCGCATGCTCGACGGCGCCATCACCCGCGAGCTCGAGCACAAACTCACCGACTGGACCGAGACCTACTTCCGCATCCCGTCGGAAGCCGAAATCGAGCTTCCTCAATAGGAGCTACCGCGCCCGACCCCTCCCCACCGTGCGGACGCGCTTGCTTACCCGCGCGAGGCCACCCCAATCCCCTCGCGCGGGATTCTTTTGAATTTCTGACATGTAGTCGACTCACCACAGGAGGAAACATGCCCCGTATCAATCTTGCGGCTCTTGCCGAGCAGTCCTTTGGAACCTCGCTCGAGCAGCTCGATGACCGTCGTATTTATAAGCTGCTGGTCAAGCTCGTGCAGGAGCGCTCTGCCGCCTGTCCGCTCAACAACGGCAAGAAAAAGCTCTACTACATCTCTGCCGAGTTTTTGATCGGCAAGCTGCTCATCAACAATATGATCGACCTCGGCATCTATGACGAGGTTAAGGACCAGCTCGTCGCCGCCGGCCACGACCTCAACAAGATCGAGGAGTTTGAGGTCGAGCCGTCGCTCGGCAACGGCGGCCTGGGCCGTCTGGCCGCGTGTTTCTTGGATTCCATCGCCACGCTGGGCCTTACCGGCGACGGCGTGGGCCTCAACTACCATTACGGCCTGTTCCGTCAGCGCTTTGTCGACAACCAGCAGAAGGCCGTCCCCGACGAGTGGCTCGGTGAGCAGGACATCCTAGTCGACGACGACCGCTCCTACACCGTCGAGTTCGGCGATTTTGCCGTTACCTCCAAGCTCGTCAACATCGACGTGCCCGGTTACGGCCAGCCCACCAAGAACCGTCTGCGCCTGTTCGACCTGGCGAGCGTCGACGACGGCCTGGTCCCCGGCAGCTCCATCGACTTCGACAAGACCGAGATCGCCAAAAACCTCACCTTGTTCCTCTACCCCGACGATTCCGACGAGCAGGGCCGCCTGCTTCGCATCTACCAGGAATACTTCATGGTGAGCAACGCCGCCCAGCTCCTCATCGACGAGGCCATCGAGCGCGGCAGCAACTTGCACGATCTGGCCGACTACGCCGTGGTCCAAATTAACGACACGCACCCCACCATGGTCATCCCCGAGCTCATTCGCTTGCTCACCACCGAGCATGGCATCGAGTTTGACGAGGCCGTGACCATCGTACGCTCCATGGTCGCCTACACTAACCACACGATTCTTGCCGAGGCGCTCGAGAAGTGGCCGCTCGTCAGCCTGCAGAAGGTCTCCCCTGCCATCGCCGACATTATCGTCAAGCTCGATGAGATCGCGAAGGCCGAGCACGATGACCCGCGCGTCGCCGTCATCGACGAATACGACACCGTCCACATGGCCCACATGGACATCCACTTTGGCTTCTCCATCAATGGCGTAGCCGCCCTCCACACCAAGATCCTGGAGGACACCGAGCTTCATCCGTTCTACGAGATCTATCCCGAGAAGTTCTCCAACAAGACCAACGGCATCACCTTCCGCCGCTGGATCCATGGAGCCAACCCCGCGCTCGCCAGCCTGCTCGACGATGTGATCGGCACCGACTGGCGCAGCACCGGCGATCTGAGCAAACTCGCCAAGTTCGCCGACGACAAGGACGTTCTTGAGCGCCTGGCCGCCACCAAGGTCGAGGCCAAGGCCATCATGCGCCAGTTCATGGCGCTCGAGCAGGGCGTGACCATTCCCTCCAACGCCATCATCGACGTCCAGGTCAAGCGCATCCACGAGTACAAGCGTCAGCAGATGCTCGCGCTCTACATCATCTGGAAGTACATCGATATCAAGAACGGCAACAGGCCTAAGCACCCCGTCACCATCATCTTTGGCGGCAAGGCGGCGCCTGCCTACACTATCGCGCAGGACATCATCCATCTGATCCTGACGCTGTCGCAGTGGATTGCAAACGACCCCGACGTGGCTCCCTACCTGCAGGTTGTCATGATCGAGAACTACAACGTCACCGCCGCCGAGCGCGTGATCCCCGCCGCTGACATCTCCGAGCAGATCAGCCTGGCCTCCAAGGAGGCGAGCGGCACCTCCAACATGAAGTTCATGCTCAACGGCGCCCTAACCCTGTGCACGCTCGACGGTGCCAACGTGGAGATTGCCGAGCTCGTGGGCGACGAGAACATCTATACCTTTGGTGCCTCGTCCAAACAGGTCGAGCAGCTCTACGCCGACGGCACCTACAACGCCAGTGCGCTCTACCGCAAGCCCGGAATTAAACTGCTGGTGGACTTCATCACCAACCCGGCCTTTATGGCAACCGGCAACGCCGAGCGCCTGCAGCGCCTGCACGACGACATTAAGGGCAAGGACTGGTTTATGGCCCTGCTCGACATTGAGGAGTACATCCAGACCAAGGAGCGCGTGCTGGCCGACTACGAGGACCAGGACGCCTGGATGCGCAAGGCGCTCATCAATATCGCCAACGCCGGCACCTTCTCGTCCGACCGTACGATCTCCCAGTACAACGACGAGATCTGGCACCTGAGCTAGCTCATTCCCCTTACCCATCCTCTTGAGAAACGGAGTCGTGGCAACACGGCTCCGTTTTTTGTGCCCGCACGTTACCCTGTGATCCGACTCGGCCAAACAATCTCGATCCGTAGCAATTACTCAACCAAAACGGTCCCAGCCGTTACAGATTGAGACATACCGGCCCCTCCCCTTGGGTTTATCTCAATCTGTAACATCTAGCAGGTGTAATTCGCCTTTGGTGTTACAGATTTAGATGAAATGGTTAGCTCAGCGGAACCGTCTCGATCTGTAACATCTAACGTCCGAAATCGGCCCTACCTGTTACAGATCAAGACAAACTGACAGACGGAAAGCCCCAACACAAAGAAAGGCTCCCCTCTCGCCCAGTGGACGGGAGGGGAGCCTTATATGTGACCGCGGCAAAAGGATGGCAAAGCCGCAGTCGCCCAAAGGGAGGGCCTGGATGCACCGGGCCTAGATAAGGTTCTTGCCAGACACCTTATCGAAGAGATGAGTCGCGTTCTTCTCGAACTTGAACCAGATGGGGTCGCCAGCCTTGAGCGCGCCCTTGGCCTCGAGGTCGACGACGGGGATAATCAGGACAAACTGGCCGTCGGGAGCGGTCACGTGGACATGCTCGGTCGAGCCCATGAGCTCGGTCACCTCGACGGTGCCCTGGAGCGCACCCTCCTCGCCCTTGTCGGCAAGCAGGATCTGCTCGGGGCGCACGCCGGCCGTAATCTCCTTCACGTCGCCGCCGTCCCAGTTGAGGGCAAGCTGAGCGCAAGTCTCCGGGGCGAGCGCCACGTTCATATCCTCGGTCTTGACAGTAAAGCCGTTGCCCGAGCGCACCAGCTGGGCATCGAAGAAGTTCATCTGCGGCACGCCGATGAAGCCGGCGACGAAGATGTTCGCGGGATGGTTGAAGACCTCCTGCGGCGTGGCGATCTGCTGGACGACGCCGTCCTTCATGACCACGATGCGGTCGCCGAGGGTCATAGCCTCGGTCTGGTCGTGGGTAACGTAGATGAAGGTGCCCTTGATCTCGTGACGCAGCTTAATGAGCTCGGCGCGCATCTGGTTACGCAGCTTGGCATCCAGGTTGGACAGCGGCTCGTCCATCAGGAAGACCTTGGGGTCACGCACGATGGCGCGGCCGATGGCGACGCGCTGGCGCTGGCCGCCAGAGAGCGCCTTGGGCTTACGGTCGAGGTACTCGGTAATACCCAGGATCTCAGCAGCGGAGCGAACCTTACGGTCGATCTCGTCCTTGGGGACCTTCTTGAGCTCAAGCGTAAACGCCATGTTCTCGTACACCGTCATATTGGGGTACAGAGCGTAGCTCTGGAACACCATGGCGATGTCGCGGTCCTTGGGCGCCACGTCGTTGACGCGCTTGCCGTCGATGAGCACGTCGCCGGAGGTGATGTCCTCTAGGCCGGCGACCATGCGCATCGTCGTGGACTTACCGCAGCCAGAGGGGCCAACGAGGACGATGAACTCCTGGTCGTGAACGGTGAGGTTGAAGTCCTCTACAGCGAGCACGCCGTCCTCGGTAACCTTGAGGTTGTGCTTCTTCTCCTCGGTCTTCTTCTTTTTGCCAAAGAAGCCCTTCTTTTTTGACTCGTTGTTGGGATACACCTTCTGAACATGTTTGAGAACGATCTCGGCCATGTCTCTACCTTTCGATACGCGGCGCCGCGCTGAGGGGCGCCGCCAAAACTTGCAAAACAGTTACGGCATCAGCCCTTGACGGCACCTGCCACCACACCGTCGATGATGTACTTCTGGCAGAAGATGTACATGATGACGATGGGGACAACGACCATCATGATGCAGGCCATCATGGGGCCGAGCTCGACGTGGCCATAGCCGCCGCGGAAGTACTGGATCAAAATAGGAATGGTCTTGTACTTGGTGGAGTCGAGCGTAAGGTAGGGCAGCAGGTAGTCGTTCCAGACCCACATGGTCTCGAGGATGCCGACCGAAAGATAGGTGGGCTTCATGATGGGGAGAACGATCTTAAAGAACACCTGGACCGGGTTGCAGCCGTCAATCATGGCCGCTTCCTCAATCTCGAGCGGGATGTTCTTGACGAAGCCGGCGAACATAAAGACCGCGAGGCCCGCGCCAAAACCGAGGTAGATGAAGCAGATGTTAAACGGCGTGTTAAAGCCGATGCGGTCCGCGAGGTTGGACAGCGTGAACATGAGCATCTGGAACGGTACGACCATCGAGAAGACGAACAGGTAATAGAAGAAGTTCGAGATCTTGCTGTTGACGCGCACCACGTACCAAGCGCACATGGAGCAGCACACCAGAATCAGCACGACCGACGTGACCGTGATGATGAGCGAGTACATAAACGCCGAGGCAAAGCCCTGCTCGTTCAGAGCGTGCACGTAGTTTGCGAGGCCGTTGAACGTCTCGGGCGTGAGCAGATCGAACGCCGTGGTGGTGCTGATTGCGGTCGCTTTCTTAAAGGAATTGAGCGCAATCATGAACACGGGGTAGATCCATGCGAGCGACAGGATCGTAAAGAAGATCGAGAGCGCGCGGTTGATAGCCTTATCGCGTTTCATTACTGCTGCACCTCCTTGGACCTCGTGGCCTTAAGCTGGATCATAGAGATGGCTACGACCAGGATGCAGAAGATAACCGCCTTGGCCTGGCCAATGCCCTGCCATGCGATGCCGGCACGCGAGTAGAACGTGTTGTAGATGTTCAGGGCGAGCATCTCGGTGGAGTGCGCGGGGGCACCACCGGTAAGGGCGAGGTTCTGATCGAACAGCTTAAAGCCGTTGGTGATGGACAGGAACAGGCAGATGGTAATCGTCGGCATCAGGTTAGGGATCTTAACCTTCCAAAACGTCTGCCATGCCGTGGCACCGTCGACCTTGGCGGCCTCGATGTAGTCGGACGGAATGGACTGCAGACCGGCGATGTAGATGATCATCATGTAGCCGACCTGCTGCCACAGGGTCAGGATGATAAGGCCCCAGAAGCCAGCAGCAGAGTTAAGGGCAATGAGCTGGGCGCCCACGTTGGAGAGCAGGCAGTTGATCAGAATCTGCCAAATGTAGCCCAGCACGATGCCGCCGATCAGGTTAGGCATAAAGAAGATCGTACGGAAGATGTTGGTGCCCTTGAGTGCCTTGCGGGTGAGCGCCTGCGCAATGGCGAGGGCAATCACGTTGATGAGCACCGTCGACAGGAAGGCAAACGCCACGGTAAAGAAGAACGACGTGGCAAACTGCGGATCGGACAGTGCGCGCACATAGTTCTCGATACCGACAAAATGCGCGTTGTTGATGGTAATAAACTGGCAGAACGAGAGATAGAAGCCCTGGATAAAGGGAATCACGAACCCGATCATAAACGCCAGGCACGTGGGCAGCATAAAGAGCGGCCACCAGCGCTTGAGTGCTTTGCCCATAGAAGGGTCCTTTCAATATGCAGGGGGCGGGCAAACCAACGTCTGCCCGCCCCCTGTCGCTAATCAGATAGCTTGGGCAGCAATTGCTTACTCGGAAGCAGCCTTCTCGGTCTTCCAGCCATCCACGAAGGCGTTCTTGACGCCGTCCCACTTGCTGTTGTCGGCAGCATAGGCGATCAGAGCCTGCTTGAGGTTCTTCTTCCACTCCTCAGAGGGGATGTAAACGAAGTCCCAAGCAACGGTCTTCTTGCCGTCCTTGGCCATAGCAACGGCCTGCTGCGAGAAGACGTTGGTGGTCTCCTTAGCGCTCTTGAACGGGGCGGTCAGACCCATCTTGTCAGCGATGATGCTGGTGGCGGTGTCAGAAGTGACGCACCAATACATGAAGTCCTCGGTGGCCTTCTGGGCATCCTCGGAAGCCTGGGAGCTAACGCACCAGTAGTTCTCGCCGCCGGAGCACAGGCCCTGGTTCTCCTCGCCGTCGACGCCGATGTAGATCGGCAGCATGCCGAGCTGGTCATCGGTCATACCGGCCTTGGTGAGGTCGGCATAGGCCCAAGAGCCGTTCTGATAGAAGACGGCCTTACCGGTTGCGAACTCGTTGGTGGCGTCGTCGCCGGTCTTAGAGGCGAGCTGCGAAGGATCGCAGGTGGAGTCGGTGATGTACAGGTCGAAGATCTGCTTAAAGTTGTCGAGATACTCGCCCTTGATCTCGTCGTCCTCCTGGTTGTGCTCCTTCTCGAACTCGTAGTAGAGCGGGAGGTTGGCGAGGTGGGTGGTGTAGCGCCAGCTGGAGGAGTCATCCATACCGGCGGAAGTGAAGGCACCGTCAACGCCGAGCTCGTCCTTGCGGGCCTGGATGTCATCGGCGCAAGCCTTCAGCTTGTCGAAGGAGTTGATGTCCTCGGCCTTGTAGCCGGCCTTCTCGAGGAGCTCCTTGTTGTAAATGATGCCGTAGCTCTCCTGAACCCAGTCGATACCCAGATCCTTGCCGTCGGACTGCAGCGCCAGGGAGTCGTCGATGAGCTCGCCGCGGAGCTTGGTGTCGGAAAGATCGGCGCAGTAGTCCTTCCAGTTCTTAAGGCCGGTGGGGCCGTTGACCTGGAACAGCGTCGGAGCGGAGCTCTTGGACATCTCGGACTTGAGCTTCTCCTCGTAGGTGTTGGAGGCGGCGGTCACGATCTTGACCTCGACGCCCTTCTCCTTCTTGTACGCCTTGGCGATCTCCTTCCACTCCTTGTCGACCTCGGGCTTGAACTGGAGGAAGTAAACCTCGGCAGCGTCACCAGAAGCAGAGGAGCCAGAGCCGGCAGAACCACCGCAGCCCACGAGGCCCAGACCAAGAACCGCAGCCGCGGAACCAGCAAAGCCCAGGAACTGCCTTCTGCTCATTTCGTTCTTCATTACAATCCACCCTTTCACACCGTGGCGGCACCCTTTGCCGCCGCCTTCGGAGATTGGCTCGGGGACTTTGCCCCTTTTGCTGACTTGTACAATACGCTATTTGGCTAGTTGTTTGAACAAGTATTACTAGAGCGGTAGAAAAACTTCGGTGAACGGTAATTTCAACTTGATACTTGACAAGTTTTGTATAAACAATTATTTGTTATCGAATGCAGAGAAAACGCCCGGTCAAGCCGATGCATCGTCGGTTTGACCGGGCGTTTTCTCTTTGAGGGCATGAGTCTCGTCAGGCTGCGAGCTAGCCGGCTATCGCTTGGAGTTGACGCGGTAGTGGAAGATCTCGGGATGCGTGCGGGCATGCGTGACCTCGAACAAGATGCCGTCCGAAGTGTACGACTGGCTCTCCATGACGGCGACACAGTTGTACTTGCCAAGGTCCAAGTAGCTGCAGTCCTCATCGTTGGCGAGCTCGACACTCACCGTACGGCGGCTCGCCATCACTTTGATGCCGCGCTTGTGCTCCAGATAGCCGTAGATAGAATCCGCCGCGATCTCGGGGGTCAGGCCCTTGGCGATCGACGCCAAAAAGTAGCCGTGGTCCACCTGGCGCGCGCTGCCGTTGAGGCTTCGGACACGCACGACGCGAATCAGCTCCTCGCCCACCTTAAAGCCCAGGCGACGAGAGAGTTGCTCAGTGCAAATCAAATGTTCAAAAGACTTGACCTCGGTCGATGCGACGGCATTGTTGCGTTTTGCGAACTCGCCAAACGACTCAACCTCTTCGAGTGCGCCCAGCATGTCGGTTTCGCCCTTAAGCCAAATAACGCGCACGCCCTTACCGTGTATAGGCTGCACAAACATCTGGTCGGCCAGCATGCTCAAGGCGCGTCGAACGGTATTGCGCGTGCAGCCAAACTCCGCGGTCAGCTCGGCTTCGGTTGGCAGCATCTCCTGAAACGCATAGGTCCCGTCGATGATGCGCGAACGGATCTCGCGGTAGATTCCTTCGTAAATCGCTTTTGGCATGATTTCACCTCTAATGAATATGTATGGCTAGGCACGATAGCATTTCTTAAAGTTGTTTAAACCGATTATCGGTAAAGCACGGATTATTTACCGTCGACGGTTCCCCCGAAACCCAAATCGGACCGAATCAAAACCGTCAATGCGGCAAGCAGCCAGTCCTCTACAATGAGTTCATTGTTTAAACGTTCTTGCTCGCACAGCATGTTGCATCCGGAAGGCATATTATGCTGCAGAAAATCCAACGTTTTGGCGGAGCCATGTTCGCGCCCGCCATGCTGTTTTCTATATCAGGCCTCATGGTCGGCATCTCCGCCCTCGCCACGACCGTAGACATCGTCGGCGATCTCGCCGTATACGGAACCCCTTGGTACGTTTTCTGGACCATCATCCAGCGCGGCTCGTGGACGGTCTTTAAACGTCTCCCGCTCCTTTTTGCCGTAGCGCTGCCTATCGGTCTTGCCCAAAAGCAACCGGCACGCTGCTGCCTCGAGGCACTCGTGGCCTATTTTGCCTATTGCTTCTTTTTGAGCGAGATCATTAAGCTGAGCGGAGACAACCTTGGACTTAAGTACCCATCATCTTTGACCCCCGCCAGCGGCATCACCGTCATCGACGGCATCAAGACGCTCGACACCGGCATTATCGGCCCGCTGGCGGTGTCGGCAACCGTCGTTGCCATCCATGACCGCTTCTACGATGCCAAGGTTCCCGATTGGCTCGGCACCTTCTCGGGTTCCTCGCTGGTCTACCTCATCAGCTTTTTTGCCGTGTTTGCCCTTGCCGCCATCTCGGCCGCCATCGTGCCCTTCGCATACGCTGTGACCGAAACGCTGCGCCACGCACTTGCGGGCGTCGGCCCCTTCGGCGTGGGCATCTTTGTGTTTTTGGAGCGAGCGCTCGAGCCCATGGGGCTGCACCATCTGCTCTATATGCCCATCTATTACGACAATCTGGTCATTCACGACGGTATTTACGCCACGTGGACCAACCTGCTCCCCATTCTCTCCCATAGCACGCGCCCTTTAAATGAACTTGCGCCCTGGGCAGGTTTTACCGCCACCGGCTGGGGCAAGCTCTTTGGCCTTCCCGCCATCGCGGCAGCATTCTATTTCACCGCCAAACCCGAACGCCGCGCCGGCCTTAAAGTCATCCTTTTGCCCGCCATCGTCGCCTCGGTGGTCTGCGGCGTCACCGAGCCGCTCGAGTTTCTCTTTATGTTCACCTATCCCGGACTCTTTTTGCTCTACGCCGTCCTATCCTCCTGCCTTGCCATGACCATGAACTTCTTTGGCATCGTCGGCATCTTCTCGGGCGGTCTCATGGAAATGACGGCCTTCAACTTCATCCCACTCATGCGAATGCATGCCGGCTCCTACCTTTTGGCGCTCGGTATCGGTCTTGCCTTTAGCCTCATCTTTTTTGTTAGTTTTCGAGCACTCATCTTGGTCTATGACCTTAAGACGCCGGGCCGCGAGGATCATGTCTCCAATCGCGCGGCAATCGATCGTTTAACGGGAAGCGGCTTTGCCAAAGAGCAATCTCCCAATGGCGAGGTCAGTATTCAATCCGATCAAGATCACGTCCTCGCTGAGCGGGTAATTCAGCTTTTAGGTGGCGTTGGCAATATCGTGGGCGCAACCAACTGCGCCACGCGCCTGCGCGTCGAGGTCGCAGACCCTTCCATCGTTGCAGATAATGCGTCGTTTGTCGCGGTGGGCGCCAAGGGCCTCATCATTACGGGCAAGACCGCCCAGGTGATTATTGGCATCTCCGTTCCCCGCGTTAAAGAGCATTTTGACCAGATCATGGGCCTCGAGCCGGGATTTGTGTCCACCACCTCGGCCTCCCCTGCCGCCAGCGCAGCCCATAAGCGCGGCGATATCTGCTTCTTCGATATCGACGGAACACTCGCCTGGCAAGACCCTCGAGTGGCACAAGAGCTTCCCGAGAGCGAGCGAGACCTCTCCCCCTATCCCAATGAAGCGGTCTCGCAAGCCATCCGTGATTTTGTCGCCAAGGGCAATATGGCGTTTATCTGCACAGGGCGCACGCTGAGCTGCATCCATCCAAAGCTGCTCGAGCTGCCCTGGACCGGCATCGTCTGCCTCGCGGGTGGCTATGTCGAACTTGAGGGACACGTGATTCGCGATTTGGCGATGACGCCCGGCATGCTGCAGCGCCTTGCTCCCATTCTTGAGCAATCGGACGAAGTGATTCGTTTTGAGGGACTCAATGGCGTCGTTCGCATGAGTGCCGATGCGCCCGACGCTCCGGGATACGCCCGCACCGTGGGCGATGCAATTACGCAGCTGCAACATTACAGCGCCTACAAGATCTTAATGTCCACGTCGCTTGCCAACCGCATCGCTCAGGATCAAGCGTTTGAGCCGCTGCTCTGCTTTAACGAGCTCGAGCTCGAAGTGACCGAGATTTCGCCTCGCGAATGCACCAAGCGCGAGGGTATCCAGTCCGTACTCGACGCCCTCGATCCCCACCACGGAACCGTATACGGCATCGGCGACGCCAGCAATGACGTCTCGCTGATGAACGCCGTCGATGTCGGTATCGCCATGGGCAATGCGCCGGACTTCCTCAAGGAAAAGGCCGACTATGTCACCGACAGCATCGACCACGACGGCGTCGTCACCGCGCTCGAGCACTTTGGACTGGTCTAACTACGAAACTCGTCCGACATGCGCCGTTGCCTTAAATCCCCAAACCTGCCACGCAGGCAGGCACAATGTGGCAATATGTTGCCTGCACACTACATCGATGCAACCTAAGAAAGAATGCGAGAACCCGTGTCCAGTCCGTTTACCTGCTTTTTAGCCCAGCACTTTGACCAGATTAATGACTATCTGGCCACGTTCTTTGACGGACAGGCGACCTCTGCCGATATCGAACGCTACCTGTACGCGCCGCTCTCGGCTTTTACGGCCAACGCCGGCAAGCGCCACCGCCCGCTTATCTGCATGCTCGCCGCAACCGCAGTGGGCGGTAGCTTTGAGAGCGCCCGCAGCGCCGCGGCAGCTATCGAGCATTTCCAGTCGGGTGCGCTCATCCACGACGACATCGCCGACAACGGACAGCTTCGTCGAGGCAAGCCCTGCATGCACCTTACCGAGGGCACGGGGCTCGCCATCAATTGTGGCGACCTGGCGCTCACCATGGTCACCAAGACGGTTCTCGACGATCCCACGCTCGAGTCCGACGTGAAGCTGCGTGTGCTCCACGAGCTTACCGAGATGATCGTCCGCACCATCGAGGGTCAAGCGCTTGACCTGGGTTGGGTCCGTGACGAGCGCTTTGATATCTCGGTTGATGACTACCTGGACATGGCGACGCACAAGACCGCGTACTACAGCGGAGCGACGCCGCTTGCCGCCGGAGCCATTATCGGCGGCGGCAGCGAAGAGCAGATTGAGGCACTGCGCGCCTTTGGGCTGCACACGGGCCTTGCCTTCCAGATTCAAGACGACCTGCTCAACTTGATCGGCACCAAGGAGGCCGCCAACAAGGACTTCCGCACCGATATCACCGAGGGCAAGCGCACCCTCGTTGCCGTGCATGCCCTGTCAGACGAGCGCTATCACGACGAGATCGAGGCAATCCTTTCCTCGGGCACCGAGGACCCTGCGCAGCTCGCACGCGCCGTGGAGATCTTCCAGGAGACCGGCTCCATCGATTACGCCCACACCTATGCGCTCGACCTGACCGCTAAGGCCAAGGCCGCTATCGAAGGCGTCGAGCTCGACCCGCATGCGCGCGAGCTCTTCCTCTCAATGGCAGATTTCTTTGTGGAGCGTCTTAACTAGCGGGGGTCATAAAACCTGTGGGCAGCGAGTTTGGGTACAAGTTGCTACACTGTTGAGTGCATGTTTATGCATTGTCTCGCGTTGTCTATCCGACACGCGCTCAAAATAGTACGAATCGTACGCCGAAAGGGGTTCGTTCATGGAACCTATTACCACGGGCATGCAGGGAGCAGCCGTCGAGGATGTTCAGTCCCGCCTTCTGCAGCTCGGTTACACCATCGATGCCGACGAGGTCGCCGACAAGCGCTTTGGCACCACCACCGAGCAGGCCGTCAGCACCTTCAGGCTCGACAGTGGCCTTGCTGCCGGTCATGCCGTCGATATCCCCTGTTGGAGCGCCCTGGTCGACGCCTCGTATAAGCTGGGCGACCGCACCCTGTATCTGCGCATGCCCAATTTCCATGGCGCCGATGTGCAGGCCCTGCAGCGCGCTCTCAACGTTTTGGGCTTTGCCTGTGGCGAAGACGACGGCTACTTTGGTCCGCATACCGAGGCCGCCCTGCAGCAGTTCCAGGAAAATGTCGGCCTGTTTGCCGACGGCATGGCCTTCCAGGACACCTACGCCTACATCAACCGCCTGCATCATGTGTGGGAGGGCAAGCCCTCGGTCACCGAAGCCGAGTCCCGCATCGGTTTTGCTCGCGCCGCCAACGTGCTCGAGCGCTTCCAGATCGCCGTTATCGGTGAGGACCCCATCGCACGCAGCGTTGCTTCGCGCATGTGGAACATCGCCACGGCAACGACCGACAACAGCGGCATGATGCTCTGCGACTCCGAGGTCCCAACCGACGTTGACCTGGTGCTCGAGATCGCAAGCGACGAGCTGCCCGCCGACGCCGCGCCACGCGCCACGATTGCCCTCGCCGAGTGCCACAACCTGGCCCAGCGCATCCGCACCGCCAATGTCGCCGCGCAGCAGAAGCCGGCTCGCATTCGCATTGAGCTCACGGGCATGACGCGCTACAACGGCACCTTCACGGCCAGCGACGCGCAGACGCTCGCCGTACGCCTACTCGACGGCGTTTGCGATGCCCTCGCAGATTAGGTAAACTAGACGAGTTGCTTTTGGGCAACACCACACATTGGGACGTAGTTCAACGGTAGAACTCCGGTTTTTGGTGCCGGCTGTTGGGGGTTCGAATCCCTCCGTCCCAGCCATTAAAACTGAGCGCCCTAAGCCCATAACGGCCCAGGGCGCTTTCTTGTGGGCAAGCGGAGGAATTCGAACCCGCAAGGGTGCGGAGCTGAGGAAACGCGAAGCGTTTTCCAGCGCAGCACGCAAGGAGCGAAGCGACGCAGCGGGGCGCGGCCGCCGACCAGGCGGACGCGGAATCCCTCCGTCCCACACCAGCCAAGAGCCCCTCACGTCAAGCAAATCGAGCCAACGCCGCCAAGCGGAGGGATTCGAACCCGCAAGGGTGCGGAGCGACGCAGCGGGGCGCGGCCGCCGCAGGCAGACGCGGTGTCGGCACTTGGGGACGCTCCTAAGTGCCGGCATTATAGGAACGTCCCCAAGTGCCGGCTCGGGACTATTTTCGAGGACCCTCCGAAGGACTGTGGCCAAAAAACGGCAAATATGAGTACTGTTACCGTTGTAGCTACATTATTTTCGTTAATAAAAGAAGATCTTAATGAGATTTATTCGCATCAAGGTCTTCCTTTAATGAACACTTGAGGAGATACGGCAGCTTATCTGCTCGATCGACACGTCAAATCACCTTAAATTTGGTCAAAATTACTGCTACTAAAAGAG
>CAUBMI010000034.1 GCA_958436995.1 uncultured Collinsella sp. | reverse complement strand
ATGGTGCAGGACACGCGCGCCCAGGGCATGCTGCAGGGTCAGGCTGACGGCACGCTGCGTCTTGAGTACGTGAGCGTCGACTCCGACGTTAAGGTTGGCGACATCATCGTGACCTCGGGCATTGGCGGTGTGTTCCCCAAGGGTCTACCGCTCGGCACCGTCTCGTCGGTTGAGAAATCGGCAAACGACGTGTACTACACCATTGTGGTGCGCGCCCAGACGACGGCCGAGAACAACGAGGAAGTGCTGGTCATTACCTCGCTGACCGACGAACAGTCGGCCTCGGATGAGGACGTGAACACGGCCAACAGCACGCCGCAGGGAACGTCGCGCGATGCTGCGACCAAGACGAAGGACGAGAGCCCGGATGACAGTTCCGACACGTCCGAGACGACCGATTCCGGCTCGAGCGAATAGGGGGCATGTCCATGGATCTACATGAGCAGGGGATGAGCTCCCGCACGTTTGTAATCGCCGCCATCGTGTGCGTGCTGTTGCAGGCAGGCCTGGCACCGCAGATCTCCATTGCGGGCGGTCGCGTCAACTTTATGATTATCCTGGTGTGCATAAGCGTGTTCTCGGGCGACCCGACCCGTGCCGTCGTGTGCGGTTTTTGCAGCGGCTTGTTCTATGACCTGTCCGCTGCCGTGCCGGTGGGCGTTATGTCGCTCCTGCTGACCGTGGGTTCTTTTGCCCTGGTGCATAGCGCCGCCGGTCAGACGGGCGGTACCCCGAGTGCGCGCGGCATCACGGTGGGTGCCTTCGCGCTCGTCATTAATGTGATCTACAGCATCATCTTGCTGTTTATGGGTTTGGAGACGAGCTTTGTCGTGGCGATCTTCGGCCACGCGCTGCCGTCTTCGATCCTGACGGGTTTGGTTGCCATTCCGTTTTTGATGTCCGGCGTCGTGCCGCAGTCCGGTTATGGATTCTCCGCACGTGGCGGACGCCAGACGGGCATGCGCTTTAAGCCCAAGACCCGTAAGCTCAAATAGGGGAGGCTCGTAGATGTCTTCCCAGATGACGGTTATTATCGCCGGTATCGTGCTGGTTGTGGCCATCGTGGTCGCGCTGGTCATCATGCGTCGCGGCGATTCCCGTTTTACCTACGATACGCAGCATGGAACGGCCCCGCGCGCCACCGAGGGCGAGGGCAATACCGCGGCGACCGCCTTTAAGGGCCGCTTCTCCATCCTCACCACGGGTGTGGGCGCGATGTTCGCGGCGCTTGCCGTCAAGCTGTGGGGCATGCAGATGGTCTCGTCGGACTATTACGAAAAGCAGGCTAATAGCAATCAGACGCGCACCGTTACCACACCCGCTGTGCGCGGCCGCATCCTCGACCGCAATGGCGTGGCGCTTGTCCAGAACCGTCCCTCACTTGCTGTCGTGGCCTACCGCGACCTTGCCGAGGATGAGGTTCTGGTTCGCCATCTTGCCAACGTGCTCGGTATGCCCTACGTGGCGGTTCTGCGCAATATTCAGGACAATTCCGAGGGCGCTCAGAGCCTGCATACCATCGCGACGGACGTCCGTCGCTCCACGGTTGCCTATATTCAGGAGCACGCCGGCGAGTTCCCGGGCGTCAAGATTGCCGAGCGTACCGAGCGCCAGTACCCGTACGGCGAGACGGCCTGTCACATTTTGGGCTATACCGGCACCATTACCTCCGAGCAGCTCGAGGCCCAGAATAAGAAAACCTCTGGCGATGATGATGCTTCTGCTGGCAAGATTACGTACCAGTCGGGCGATATCGTGGGCCAGGCGGGTGTTGAGAGCTACTACGAAAACCTGCTGCAGGGTATTCGTGGCGAGCAGACCGTCAAGGTCGATGCCTCGGGCAATGTGACCGGTCAGGCCGGCGCCGTGCCCGCCAAGGCCGGCTCCGACATTAAGCTCACGCTCGACCTTAAGATCCAACAGGCCTGTGAGACGGCGCTGGCGAGCGCCATCGAGCTCGCCAAGACCACTGGCTACAGCAATGCCGGCAACGGCGCTGTGGTGTGCCTCGATCCCAACAATGGTGAGATCCTGGGCATGGCGAGCGAGCCCAAGTTCGATCCGTCCGTCTTTATCGGCGGCGTCTCAAATGACGTGTGGACCGAGCTCAATGATGACAAGGGTTCGCACCCGCTGCTCAACCGCGCCATTAGCGGACAGTACATGTCGGCCTCGACCATCAAGCCGCTCTCGGCACTGGCCGGTCTTGAGTTTGGAACCTACACTTCAACGCAGACAACCAACTGCACGGGCTATTGGACGGGCTTGGGCAAGGCTTGGGGCAAGCGCTGCTGGCTGACGTCTGGACACGGCACCATGACGCTGCAGTCGGGTATTGCCAACTCGTGCGACCCCGTCTTCTACGATATGGGCAAGGCGTTCTTTTATGACGAGCAACATTCCGAGGGCCTGCAGGAGGTCTTTCGTCGCTGGGGCCTAGGCAAGACCTGCGGTATCGATTTGCCGAGTGAGGGCGCGGGCCGTATTCCCGATGCCGAGTGGAAAGAGTCGTACTTTACCGACGCCTCTGCCGAGGACCGCAAGTGGAATGCCGGCGATATGACCAACATTGCCATCGGCCAGGGCGACATTTTGGTGACGCCTTTGCAGATGGCATGCGCCTACATGGGCCTTGCCAACGGCGGTAAGCAGTACGTGCCTCACGTGTTTTTGTCTGCCGTGTCGCGCGATGGCGACGGCGATGCCTATAAGTACAACGGCAAAGGCAAGAAGAAGCGCCTGGAGGCCAAGATCAACAGCGATTCGGATTTGGCTCTTGTTCGCAACGGCATGCACGACGTGATTTACACGGCATCGACGTCCCTGGCGGCTCACTTTGGCACCCTGACGCCGCAGGTATACGGCAAGTCGGGCACGGGCGAGAAAAGCGGCGAGGACGAATACGCGTGGTTCTGCGCCTATGCGCCGGCCGATGATCCCAAGTATGTCATCGCTACTGTCCTGGAGCAGGGCGGCGGTGGCTCAGATACCGCGATGCATGTCGTGCGCGACGTGCTCGGCGCGATTTATGACGAGCCCGATACCTCTTCGGCCTCGGGCGATTCTTCGGTTCGATAGGAGGTTGCGATGGATTTTTCTCCGGCGGATCTGTTCCGTTCAACCAAGACCGGCTCTCGCAGCAGCCTGGACCGCGTCAACAAGCAACTTTCGGCCTCGCGCGGTACGTTTCGCCAAAAGGTGCATATCGGTGTGCTGCTGGCTACCGTCGCGCTCGTTGCCTATGGCGCCATCATTATTTGGTCGGCGTCACAGTTTAAGGCCGACGCCTCATTCTCGCGCCACCTGCTGGGCATTGGCATTGGCGCGGTGCTTGCGGTGCTCGTCTGGCGTACCGATCTGCGCGGCATCTCTAACTTCTCGACGGCGCTGCTCGTCATTGACCTTATTGTGATCTTCTCGCCCAAGATTCCGGGCCTGTCCTATACGGGCGGTCTGGGCATGACGGGCTGGATCAAGATTCCCGGTATCGGCTTGACATTCCAGCCGGTTGAGCTTGCCAAGCTCATCACCATCTTCTTTATCGCCACGCTTGGCTCGCAGTATAACGGCCGCATCGATACCGTTCGCGACTACGTCAAGCTCTGCGGCATGCTGTCCATTCCGTTTTTGGCCGTCGTCGCCATGGGCGACCTGGGCTCGGGCCTGGTCGTGCTGGTCTCGGGCGCCATCGTCATCTGCATGAGCGGTGCACGCCGCGAATGGGTGCTGTCGACCCTGGCCCTGCTCGTGGGCCTGGTGGCCCTCGTCCTGGCGCTCGATTCGGTCTTTGATTCGTTGCTCGGCCACGATGTGCTCATCAAGCAGTATCAGATGAACCGTCTGACGGTCTTTATCGACCCCGATAATGCCGATTCGGACGATGCCTACAACCTGCAGCAGTCGCTTATCGCCGTTGGCTCGGGCGGCTTCTTTGGTAAGGGTTTGGGCCATGCGACGCAGTCGGCCGGCGGCTTTCTGCCCGAGTTCCACACCGACTTCGTCTTCGCCTTCCTGTCCGAGACCTTTGGCTTTTGCGGTTCCTTTTTGCTCCTGTGCCTCTACGTGCTGCTGATCTTTTCGACGATTCGCGTCGCCTTTAAGTGTGAGTCGCTGTTCTTGCGTCTTTCGTGTGTGGGCATCGTTGGCATGTGGGCGTTCCAGACCTTCGAAAACATCGGCATGTGCATCGGCATGATGCCGATTACCGGTATTCCGCTACCGTTTATTAGCTTCGGTTCGTCTTCGATGATGATTCAGCTGCTGACGGTGGGTATCGTACAATCCATATGGCGGCATCGTTCGGGCGCCGCGTAACCGCTGGAGGGGTTTGCTATGAAAATTCCCGTAGATAAGCTGACCCGCGCTTTTAAGATGGGCGCGTCCGTTAAGAAGGATTCCGATACGCCGGTGCGCGTCTCGGTCTATTTGGATTCGTCCGCCTCGCGCTTTCTGGCCGAGACGGTGCGTGACGCCTTTGTACCGCAGACGACCTCGGGCATTGTGCGCGTCGAGCGTCTGGGGGAGGAGCGAATTGCTCCAAAGACCGATACCGATGTGGTGCTGGTGCTCTCGTGCGGCTCCGACCGCTTGGAGAGTGCCGTGCAGGAGCTCGTGATCGCCGGCGCCCCCGTGTGCGTGCTTGCCGAGTCTGCTGTGGAGGTGCCGTTTATCGAGGAGTCCACGCCTGTGCTCGGCGTGGTAGCGGCAACCGATAAGACGTATCTGCTCGAGACGCTTGCCCGCTGGATTCTCGATCGCACCGAAAAGGAAACGGCTTTTGCGGCGAACTTTGCCTTCATGCGCATCGCGGCGGCCAATCGTATCATCACCTCGTGCGCGCTCACCAATATGGCGACCGGTGCGCTGGTGTTTTTGCCGGGCGCCGATTATCCCGTTATGGCGCTGGCGCAGGTGGGCATGCTCTTTGAGCTCGCTGCCGTCTTTGGACGCGGCATTAAGCCTGAGCGCGGCTACGAGGTCGCGGGCGTGCTTGTCGGCGGTCTTGTGATCCGCGCGGTCACCCGCGCGCTCGTCAAGCAGACGCCGCATATTGGGTTTGCCGTCAAGGCGCTCACTGCTGCCGCGGGCACCTATGGCATGGGCCGTGCGCTCGTTTCGCTCTACGAGCGCGATGTCGACTACAGCCGTGCCAACGAGGTGGTCACTGCCACGTTCTCCCGCGTTCGCGATCTGGTGACCACGGTCGCGGGCGCTACCCGTCCTATGGCGTCCTACCAAGACGCGTCCGATCTCGCTGCTTAGGGGTTTTCCGTTGCGCGTTCCGTATCAAGACTGTTTTCATTTAATTGAGCCGCTGCTCGCCAAGGTCGAAAAGCCGAGTCGCTATATCGATCACGAGTGGGGCACGCTTTCCAAGGCCGATGCCGACTACCGTTGCTGCCTGATCTACCCGGATGTGTACGAGGTTGGTCTGCCCAACCAGGGTATCGCCATCCTCTACAACATCCTTAACCAGGCCGAGGGCATCTCCTGCGAGCGTGGCTATGTGCCGTGGCCCGATATGGGTGACGCTATGCGCGAGGCAGGCATTCCGCTGCTCTCGCTCGAGGGTGCAGCGCCGGTCGCTTCGTTTGATATCGTCGGCCTGCATGTGCCGCACGAGATGGCGGTGACGAACTTCCTCGAGGCACTCGATCTCGCTGGCATTCCGCTGTTAGCGGCCGACCGAGGTGAAGACGACCCCATCATCATCGCCGGCGGCCCCTCGGTGTACAACCCCGAGCCGTACGCGGCCTTCTTCGATGCCATCCTCATCGGCGAGGGCGAGGAATCGCTGCTCGAGACCTGCCAGCTGCATCGCCGCCTGCGCGACGAAGGAGTCCCGCGCGCGCAGATTGTTGAGCAGCTTGCATCCATTGCCGGCAACTACGTGCCGTCGCTCTATGAGGTTCGTCACGACGAGCCCTGCTCGCCGCACGGCTACACCGTGCCGCGCGAGGGCAAGGATGCGCCGACCGTGGTCTACAAACGCGTCGTCGAGGATTTCGGCGCCACGAATCCGCTGTCGCAGTCGTGCGTGCCCTATGCGCAGCTGGTTCACGACCGCCTGTCTATCGAGATTCTGCGCGGCTGCGCTCGCGGCTGTCGTTTTTGCCAGGCCGGCATGACGTATCGCCCGGTGCGTGAGCGCTCGGCCGACCAGATCGTCTCGTCGGTGATTCAGGGTCTGGAAAAGACCGGCTATGACGAGGTGTCGCTGACCTCGCTCTCCACGACCGACCACTCCTGCATTCGTGACGTGCTTGACAGGCTCAACCGTCGCCTGGAAGATACGGGTATTCGCGTGTCTATTCCGTCGCAGCGCCTGGATTCGTTTGGCGTGGATATGGCCGAGTCGGTCGCCGGCGAAAAGAAGGGCGGCCTGACGTTCGCGCCCGAGGCCGGCAGCCAGCGCATGCGCGACATCATTAACAAGAACGTGACCGAGGAGGACCTGGACCGTGCGGCCAAGGCGGCCTTCGAGGCCGGCTGGAACCGCATGAAGCTCTACTTTATGATGGGCCTTCCCGGCGAGCGCGACGAGGACATCGTGGCCATCGCCAATCTGGCCGATCACGTGCTGGAGCTCGGTCGTTCCGTGGTGCCCAAGGCTCGTCGCGGCTCGATCTCGGTGTCCATCTCGGTTTCGGTCTTTATCCCCAAGGCTGCCACGCCGTTCCAGTGGTGCCCGCAGCTCGACTACGACGACGTCAAGCGTCGCCAGAAGCTGCTCATCACGAGCGTTCGCAACCGTGCCGTCCGCGTTCATTACCACGATGCCGAGACCTCGCTCATCGAGGCCGCGCTGTCCCGCGCCGGTCGTGACATGACGCCCGTCATCATCGACGCTTGGCGCTCGGGCTCTCGCTTTGACGCCTGGGTAGAGCATTTCTCGCTCGATAACTGGAAGGAGGCTGCTGCCAAAAACGGCATCGACCTCAATGAGCTCGTGCACCTGCCCTACGAGTTGGACTGGCGCCTGCCGTGGGAGCATGTGAGCCCCGGCTGCACGCGTGGCTTCCTCGAGCGCGAGTACCGTCGCTCGCTCGAGGGTGTCACGACTCCCGACTGCACCCGCACGTCGTGCACCGGCTGCGGAATCTGCCCCACGCTCCACGTCAAGAATGTATTGATGGGTGATCGCGCATGAGTGAGCGCCTGACCGACAACCCCACGCTCTTTAGGCTTCGTGTTCGCTATGGCAAGCGCGATCGCCTTAAGTACCTGGGCCATCTCGAAGTAATCCATACCATTGAGCGCATCGTGCGCCGTGCGGGACTTCCCTATGCCGTCACGCAGGGCTTCTCTCCGCACATGCGCGTGGGCTTCTCTTCGGCGCTACCGGTGGGTACGTCGTCGACCTGCGAGTGGTATGACCTGTTTATGACCGAGTTCGTGGCGCTCGACGAGGCGTTTGGGCGCCTGGCTGCGGCGTCACCGGCCGATCTGGCGCCCATCGAGGCGGCGTATATCGACGTGCGCACGCCGGCGTTGACGGCGCAGCTCACGCGTCTGTCGTATCGCATCGACCTGCACTTGGATCCCGAGGCGCCCGTAAGCGCCGACGAGGTGCGTCGTGCGATCGACACGCTGCGCGCCGACCATGGCATCGACTACGCGCGCGGCAAAAAGAGCAAGCGCTTGGATTTGGATCACACGCTCGTGGGCTATGAGCTCACGGCTGGGGAGCGTCCGGACCATCTGGTGCTCATGCTCGACACCCATGCCGACAACGAGGGCTCCATGCGTCCGGAAATTTTGCTTTCCGCTGCTGATGTTTTGTTGCAGGGCTTGACCCCGGGCGTGGATGCACCTATTGTTTCCACCGGTATGCAAGACCTCGTGACCATCTGCTCCTACGATGTCGAGCGTCAGAATCAAGCATGCGAGGACGACGAGGGCCGACTCGTCAGCCCCATACCTGTGCGAACTTGTGGATTTGCTCCACATACTCGTTGACGGGGGTATTTTCGCCTGCTACTATATTCGGCTGTTGCACTAACTGATGCATGAAGGGCAAGTAAACATGTACGCAATCGTTAACACGGGCGGCAAGCAGTACAAGGTCGCCACCGACGATGTCATCACCGTCGAGAAGATCGAGGGCAATGAGGGCGACAAGGTCACCCTGCCGGTCATCTTCCTCAACGATGGTAAGAAGATCGTCACCGATCCCGACAAGCTGGCCAAGGCCAAGGTTACCGCTCAGATCGTTGAGCAGTTCAAGGGCGAGAAGCAGCTGGTCTTCAAGTTCCACAAGCGTAAGCGCTATCGTCGTCTGAAGGGTCACCGTCAGCAGCTCACCAAGCTGAAGATCGTGAAGGTCCAGGCTACGTCCCGCGCCAAGAAGGCTGTCAAGGCAGAGGCCGAGGCTGTTGCCGAGGCTCCCGTCGCCGAGTAGATTACACTCGTAACGAAAGAGTAGGTATACACAATGGCACACAAAAAAGGACTCGGTTCCTCCCGTAATGGCCGTGACTCCCGCGGTCAGCGCCTTGGCACGAAGCGCTATGCCGGCCAGACGGTAACCACGGGCACGATTCTCGTCCGTCAGCACGGCACTCACATCCACCCGGGTGAGAACGTTGGCCGTGGCAAGGACGATACGCTGTTCGCGCTGGTCGACGGTACCGTTGAGTTCCACAAGGGTATCAAGCACAGGGTCAGCGTACGCCCGCTCGCGAACGCGTAATTCACCCTTCATAGAGCACATATGTGGGAGGCACTTGAGTTTTAGGATTCAAGGGTCTCCCTCTTTTTGTAGGAGGCGATTCTGTTGTCACAGTTCACCGATATCAGCCGCATTAACGTGTGCGGCGGCGACGGCGGAGCCGGATGCATGTCGTTTAGGCGCGAGGCATTTGTCCCCAAGGGCGGCCCCGATGGCGGCGACGGCGGTCGTGGCGGCAATGTCGTCATCCAGGCTGATGCTCAGCTGTCTTCGCTGATCGATTACCGCTTTAAGCATCACTTCCGCGCCGAACGCGGCACGCACGGGCAGGGTGCCCGTCGTAACGGCAAGAGCGGCGAGGACCTGATCCTGAAGGTTCCCATGGGCACCGTGGTGCGCGAGCTCGACCCCGAGACGCAGACCCCGATGTTCGAGATTGCTGACCTGGTGCACGATGGCGAGCGCGTTGTCGTGGCGCCCGGCGGTGCCGGTGGCCTGGGCAACACGCACTTTGTGACGTCGGTGCGCCGCGCGCCCGCGTTCGCTCAGCTGGGCGAACCGGCCGAGGAGCACTGGATTGAGCTTGAGATGAAGCTTATGGCCGATGCCGCACTCGTGGGCTTCCCCTCGGTGGGCAAGTCCTCGCTTATCGCGCGCATGAGTGCCGCCCGTCCCAAGATCGCCGACTATCCGTTTACAACGCTCGTGCCGAACCTCGGCATGGTGCGTGCCGGTGAGTATTCTTACGTCGTTGCCGACGTTCCTGGTTTGATCGAGGGCGCGAGCGAGGGCAAGGGCCTAGGCCACCAGTTCCTGCGCCACATTGAGCGTACGGCCCTGATCATGCATGTCGTCGACATGACGGGCGGTTTTGAGGATCGCGACCCGGTTGAGGATTACCGCATCATCAACCGTGAGCTCGAGCAGTATGGCGCAGAGCTCTCGGAGCGCCCGCAAATCGTTGTCGCCAACAAGTGCGATGCGCCGGGCACGGCCGACAAGATTGCCGACCTCAAGCGCGCCGCGCTCGACGATGGACATATGTTCTTTGCCGTGTCCGCCGTGACGGGCGCCGGGCTCAATACGCTGATGCTTGCCGTGGGCGAGCAGGTGGCTAAGCTTCGCGCCGAGCTGGCGGTTTCCGATGAGCCGGTCGATCTTCGCGACGAGGAGTGGGAGCGCCGCCGTCTGCAGCGCGAGAAGCGGTTCCGCATTGTCCAGGAGGAGCCCGGTGCCTTCCGTGTGGTTGGTCGTGCCATCGAGCGCATGGTCATCCAGACCGACTGGGAAAACGAGGAAGCCGTCATTTACCTGCAGCATAAGTTTGCACGTATGGGTGTTGACGACGCGCTCGAGAAGGCCGGTTGCCGTGCGGGCGACGAGGTCCGCATTTGCCAGCGTGCCTTTGACTTTGAGGGCGCTGAGGACTTCTCGGAGTACGAGGAGCTCGAGGACGCTGGCGAGGACGTTGCCGTTGAGGCCATTGACGTGGCCGATGCTGCGGATGAGGGCGTCGAGGTTGTCGATGCGGCGGATGCCGCGGACGATGCCGAGACCTCGGAGGGCGAGTAAGCCATGTCGCTGCGCGGTGGAATCGGTTTGCCCGAGCTGCCCATAAAAGAGGGCAAGGAGTTTCGGCTTGGCATTATGGGCGGCACATTCGACCCGATTCATTACGGGCACCTGGTGACTGCCGAGCAGGCGCGCGAGTCGCTCGACTTGGACGCTGTGCTCTTTATGCCGGCGGGCTCTCCCGCCTTTAAGCTTGACAAGCCGGTTACGCCTGCCGAGGACCGTTATGCCATGACGGTCCTCGCCACCGCCGCGAACCCGGCCTTTTTGGCGAGTCGGTTCGAGATTGACCGTCCGGGTGTAACCTATACGGCCGATACGCTTCATGCCCTTCGCGATTTTTACCCGCCGCAGGTAAAGCTCTACTTTATTACGGGCGCCGATGCGATTATCGATATTGTGACCTGGCATGATGCCGAACGAATCGCTGAGCTTGCTACCTTTATTGCGGCGACGCGACCGGGCTTTGATATCGATACGGCGCGTGCCCGAATCAAAGAGTCGGGGCTGCCGTTCGACGTGCGCTATATTCAGATTCCGGCGCTGGCGATCAGCTCGACGAACATTCGTAAGCGAGTTGCCCGCGGCATGAGCGTGCGCTATCTTACGAGCGAGTCCGTGCTCGGCTACATTCGCAAGCGCAGGCTATATGCCGATTTGGGCCAAGAAGATTTTGAGTGATGGGGGCTACGTTGTCGGTAGAGGATCAGTTTGAGGGCGATGAGCGCGCGCTGCTCAAGCGCATTCAAGAGCTGCTCGATGTTCGCATGAAAGATAAGCGCAAGCGCTATGTGCATTCGCTGGGTGTTGCCGAGACCGCACTTCATCTGGCCGAGGTCTACGGCGTTGACCGCTTTGATGCGGCTGCCGCCGGCTTAATTCACGACTGGGACAAGGTTCTTTCCGATGACGAGCTCGTGGCCCGCGCGCTTCACTATGGCATCAAGGTTGCCGGCTCTCCTTCCGCCGCGACGCCGCTTTTGCATGGCCCTGTTGCCGCCTATGAGCTTCCGCAGCTTTTTCCCGAGCTGTCACCGGCCGTTTTCCAGGCTGTCGACCGTCACACCGTGGGTGCCTGCGACATGACGCCGCTCGATATGGTGGTCTTTGTGGCAGATGCCATCGAGCCCAACCGTCACGGCGACTATGCCCATGCGCTGCGCAAGATGGTGGGGAAGTCCTCGCTCGATGAGTTGTTCTTCTCCTGTTTTGCGCAGGGTCTGGTCTTTGTGATCCAGTCCGGGCGCTATCTTTATCCCACGGCTATTACGATTTACAACCATTACGCCCAGCTGCGCTAGCTCGGGTGTGTCTAGAAAGAGGTATTCCATGGCCGACGAGACCATGACTGACGAGCAGATTCTTGAAGGTGTGGAGCACAAGAGTTTCGCTGCCACGTCCGACCGCACCGCCGCCTCGCTGTCCGCGAGCGGTGTCGCTGCCGAGGATGTCGCCCGCGCCGCCGCGCAGGCCGCCTACGACAAGAAGGGCGAGGACGTGCAGGTGCTCGACCTGACCGAGCTTTCCGACGTGTGCGACTACTTTGTGCTTGCCACCGGTACCAACAACCGCCAGGTCGATTCGATTGTCGACGAGATCGAGGAGAAGGTTGCCGAGGCTTGCGGCGAGCATCCGTTCTCCATCGAGGGCCGCGAGCAGAAGACCTGGATGCTCATGGACTACGGCTCGGTTGTCGTCCATGTCTTCACTCCCGAAGCCCGCGACTTTTACCGCCTAGAAAAGCTCTGGGGTGACGCCCCCCAGCTCCCCCTCGACCTCCTCTAGTGGCTCATTTGATATGGGGCTTTTAGCTAGCCTCGCGCATTTCGCCGGGCAGTTGCGGTTTTCCGCACCTGCCCGGCTTTCTATTTTTACAAAGGCGGTTAATCATTGAAGCGGGATTGGCGGCCGAAAGATAGGGCGGTGTCGCCGAACTTGTCTCGGACGGCATCGATCGCGACTGAGAGGTCGCGACGGTCGCTTGATTGGGCTCCGCGGTCGTCGACTTCGCAGAACAGGTCGGTCTGGATGCCGCCCTGATGGTCAAAGTCGCTCATCCCGATACCCGCCAGACGCACATGCATGCCTTCCTGCCAGATGTTGTCGAGCAGTTCGAGCGCAACCGCCACAAAGATGTTCTCATCGTCGGTGGGGTGGGGAAGCCGCCGCTGCGCCGTGCGTCCGCTGCCATACGAATACTTAAGCTTGAGCGTTACCGTGCCGCCCGTCAGTCCCTGACGGCGCAGGCGGCGTCCAACCGACTCTCCCAACAGCGCAATCGCCGCTTCGATGTCCCCACGCTCAGTCAAATCTTTCGCAAAGGTGCGCTCATTGCTCACGGATTTAACCTCGCGTTCCTCATCGAGGCTTGTTACTTCGGATATTTCGAGTCCCAGCGCACGCTGGCGCATGCGTTCGCCGTTGACGCCAAAAATAGAGGCCAAGGTTGATTCCGGTGAACGTGACAGCTCGCCGAGCGTGTAGATGCGCATGCGGCGCAGTCGCTCCTCGGCCGAGCGCCCGATGCCGCTCATGGCAGATACCGGCAGCGCGGCCAAAAAGCGCTGCTCGGTTCCGGGGCGCACGATGGTCAGCCCAAACGGCTTATCCCGCTCGCTTGCGATCTTTGCGACCGTCTTGTTGCAGCCCACGCCAATGGAGCAGGTCACTCCCAGCGCTGCCACGCGGTCGCTTATACGCCGCGCAACCAGTAGCGGGTCTTCGGGCGCAAAGCGACCCGGTGTGATATCGATAAAGGCTTCGTCGATGGATACGCGCTCAACGCGCGGCGTCTCCTCGGCAAGAATCGCCATGACCTGCGCGCTCACCTCGCGGTAGCGATCAAAGTGCCCGTGCGTCCAAATGGCTTGCGGGCACAAGCGCCGCGCCTCGGCCGAGGCCATGGCAGAGTGCACGCCAAAGCGACGTGCCTCATACGAACACGTGGACACGACGCCACGCGAATCGGCGTCTCCGCCCACGATGAGCGGCTTTCCGCGCCATTCGGGATGATCGAGCATCTCCACGCTCGCAAAAAACGCATCGAGGTCCATGAGGCCCACCGCCGGACCCGTCCAGGGCGGCGGCGTGACGCCCATGGCATCCTCATAACCGTATGTATGTTCGCGTCTTTCCATGTCATGAGTATACCGCGCAGCTCATGTGGGGTGCGTGTATGTGCTTGCAAATCCCGAATTCTTGTCTAAGATATGGATTTGCCCTCGACTACACCGAAGAAGTTGGTCTCACGGACTTCACCTGCCCGCGTCGATGGCGTATTATGTTCAACTGTTTGTTTGTAGTTGCAGCCTAAAGCTGCTTGGTTGGAGGAGTTTCCTTTGGCAGTCAAGATTCGCCTTGCTCGTCACGGCGCTAAGAAGCGTCCGTACTACCGTGTCGTCGTCGCCGATTCCCGCGCCCCGCGTGACGGTCGTATCATCGAGGAGGTTGGCCGCTACAACCCGATGACCGCCCCCAAGACCATCAATCTCGACCTCGAGAAGATCGCCGACTGGCAGTCCAAGGGCGCTCAGCTCACCGACGCCGTCGCCGCTCTGGTCAAGGCCGCCAACGAGGGCGAGAAGACCGAGACCGTCGTCAAGAAGTCCAAGAAGCAGCTCGCCAAAGAGGCCGAGGCCGCTAAGGCTGCCGCTGAGGCCGCTGAGGGCGCCGAGGAGTAAATCGTGCCTGAGGTTGACGCTGCACAGCTCGAGGGTGAGGCAATGCTCTCAGATCGCATCGCCGATCTCGTCGAATATCTCGTTGTTCAGATCGTCGACGACCCGGATTCCGTGAGCCTTGAGGTCATCGATGGTGACGACGCCTCCACGATTGAGGTTTCGGTCGCCGAGGATGACGTCGCTAAGGTCATCGGCCGTCGTGGCCGTACCATCAAGGCCATTCGCACGCTCGCCCGTGCACTGGCCGCTCGCCTCGACACTGCTGTCGAGGTAGAGGTTCTGGGCTAGGACCTTGAGGTCCCAGTACAAAAACATCGCCCGTGTGGTCAAGCCGCACGGAAGGAAGGGGGAGGTCCTCGCGCAGCCGCTGCGGGGGCTTCCTTCTGTATTAGAGCCGGGTATGCGCGTCGCCCTGACGCCGCCGGCGCTCAAGCGCGACCGCTTTTGCACGGTCGTGTCCGTCACCGATACGGGCGATGGCGATCTGGTCTCGTTTGAGGGCATTGACGACTTGACGGCCGCCGAGGGCATCACGGGATGCTATGTGTTGGCAAATCGTGACGATTTTGAGCTCGATTCACTCGACGCCGCCTATTCCGACCTGATGGGTCGCGAGGTGGTCGACGAGCGCTTCGGTTCACTCGGTACGATCGTCGAGATCATGTCGACGCCCGCTAACGATGTTTGGGTCGTCGAGGGCGATCGGTACGGCGAGGTACTGATTCCCGTGATCGAGCAGGTTGTGCTCGATCTTCCCGACACAGGAACAATTTCCGTCCACGTTATGGACGGCCTGATCGATATGGACAAGTAGGGAGGACAACATGCTGATTGAGACCCTTTCGGTCTTTCCCGAGATGTTTGAGCCCGTCATGTCCACATCGATTTTGGGCCGCGCCCGCAAGGCCGGCCTTTTTGATTTTAAGGCGTATAACCTGCGCGACTGGACGCACGACCGCCATCGTACCGTCGATGACGAGCCGTACGGCGGCGGGCAGGGCATGCTCATGAAGGTCGAGCCTATTGTCGAGGCCATCGAGGCTATTAGCTCCGAGGGTCCTAAGCCCACCGTGGTGTTTTTTACCCCCTGTGGCGAGCCCTTTACACAGCATGTGGCCGAGCGCCTGCTCAAAAGCGAGCGCTTGCTGTTTGTGTGCAGCCGTTACGAGGGTGTCGACGAGCGTGCCTATGCGTATGCCGACGAGCGCCTGTCGATCGGCGATTACGTGCTCACGGGCGGCGAGCTTCCCGCTATGGTCGTTGCCGATGCCGTCGTACGCCTGATTCCCGGCGCCCTTGGTGACGAGATGAGCAACGTCGACGAGTCGTTCTCGACCGCCGAGGACGGAGGCCTGCTCGAGTATGCGCAGTACACTCGCCCTGCTGAATTCAACGGCGAGGGCGTGCCGCCGGTGCTCGTGAGCGGTGACCATGCCAAGGTTGACGCCTGGCGCCGTAAGAATGCCATCGAGCGCACCTGCCGCTGGCGTCCCGACCTGATCGAGACGGCACGGCTTACGCCCCAGGAGCGCGCATACGCGCAGGAGATTCTGGACGCTTCGTATTCGCAGAGCGAGGAGTGAGAATGGTTCCATCGCAGCATTCCGCGTTGAGGGGCGCTTTTGAGTGGGTCGCGGTCATCGCGATCGCGCTCGTGGCCACCTTCCTGATCCGCACCTTTGTGGTCGAGCCCTTTGTGGTACCCACCGGCTCCATGGAGGACACGATCGAGATTGGCGACCAGATCCTGGCACAAAAGGTGAGCCTCGAGCTCGGTCAGCCCGTCAAACAGGGTGATATCGTGGTGTTCCACAACCCCGATGTCACTTCCGAGCATGATGTTCTTGTCAAGCGTGTTATTGCCACGGCCGGCCAGACGGTCGACCTGCAGGACGGCAAGGTGGTCGTTGACGGCCAAGCGCTCGATGAGGACTATACGACGGGCATGAGCTGGCCGCTTTCGGTCCAAGCGCCTGGCGCCCAGGTGAGTTATCCCTACACCGTTCCCGACGGGTGCGTGTGGGTGATGGGCGACAACCGCGAAAACTCTGCCGACTCGCGCTACTTTGGTCCCGTCGATCGCTCTGATTTGATCGCTGTGGCGCTTGTGCGCTACTGGCCGCTCAACCGCATCGGCGCTATCGACTAAAAACCGCTATAGTACAGTACCTAACCGTGTAATCGTTTCGACGAGGGGATATTAGAGGCATGAACGCTTCATCGCTTTCCTTCCAAGACATCATCCTGCGCCTCCAGCAGTACTGGGGCGAGCAGGGCTGCGTCATTATGCAGCCCTATGACTCCGAGGTCGGTGCCGGTACCTTCCATACCGCGACCACGCTGCGCTCGCTCGGTCCCGCCGAATGGCGCACCTGCTATGCGCAGCCCTGCCGCCGTCCCGCCGACGGCCGCTACGGCGAGAACCCTAACCGCATGCAGCACTACTATCAGTTCCAGGTGCTCATTAAGCCCTCTCCGGTTAATGCTCAGGAGCTTTACCTGGGGTCTCTTGCTGCCATTGGCCTGGACCCCAACGACCATGACGTCCGTTTTGTCGAGGACGACTGGGAGAGCCCGACGCTGGGCGCCTGGGGCCTTGGCTGGGAGGTCTGGCTCAACGGCATGGAGGTCACGCAGTTCACGTACTTCCAGCAGGTGGGCGGTATCGAGGTCGACCCCGTGCCCGTCGAGATCACCTATGGCCTGGAGCGTATCGCCATGTACGCTCAGGGCGTCAACTCGGTATACGATCTGGTGTGGAGCTATCTGCCCGACGGCACGCCCATGACCTACGGCGACGTGTTCCTCGAGAACGAGCGCGAGTTCAGTGCCTATAACTTTGAGGTCGCCAACGTCGAGATGATGCGTCAGAAGTTTGACGACTACGAGGCCGAGTGCCATTCCTGCCTGGAGCGCAAGCTGCCGTTGCCGGCGTACGACTGTGTCATGAAGTGCAGCCACGCCTTCAACCTGCTCGATGCCCGCGGCGCCCTGTCCGCGGTCGAGCGTGCCAACTACATCCTGCGCGTCCGCGCCGTCGCCAAGGCGTGCTGCGAGGCCTACATGGCCGAGGTCGCCGGAGTCAACGAGAATGCCGACCAGGAAGGCGAGGTGGCGTAAGCCATGGCAGACGCTAAGGATTTCCTGTTTGAGATCGGTACGGAGGAAATGCCCTCTGCACCGCTGAACAATGCCGTCAAGCAGCTTGGTACCATGATCGCCAAGGGTCTCGACGAGGCCGGTCTGGCCCACGGCGAGGTCCGCGTGATCTCGAGCCCGCGTCGCCTGGCTGCGCTCGTTGCCGACGTTGCCACCGCGACCGATGAGGTTCACGAGGTCAAGCGTGGCCCCGCGGCAAACATCGCCTTCGACGCTGACGGTAACGCCACCAAGGCCGCCCAGGGCTTCGCCCGCAAGTGCGGTGTGGCTGCCGAGGACCTGGTCCGTCGTGAGGATACCGACGGTCGCGAGTATGTCTTTGCCGAGAAGAACATTCCCTCCGCACCGGCAACCCCGATCCTGACGGCCCTGTGCGAGAAGACCATTGCCGGCCTGCAGTGGCCCAACTACCGCTCCCAGCGCTGGGGCCACGAGCACGCGACGTTCGTGCGTCCGGTCCGCTGGATTTGCTGCCTTCTGGGCGAGGATGTTGTGCCCGTGTCGTTTGCCGACGTGACGAGCGGCAACACCACGCGCGGCCATCGCGTGCTCGGCCCCGGTGACCACGTTGTCGCCAGCCCCGCCGCCTACGAGCAGGTACTCGAGGACGCCGGCGTGCTTTCTGCCGAGCGCCGTCGCGAGGCCATCCTTGCCGGTATCTCCGAGGTCGAGGCCGCTCGCCCCGGCTGCCATGTCGATACGCCCAAGAAGGTCTTTGAGGAGGTCATTAACCTCTGCGAGTGGCCGACAGTGCTCGTCGGTACTTTCGACGAGGAGTTCCTCAAGGTCCCGCACGAGATTATCTGCGAGTCCATGCTCACCAACCAGCGCTACTTCCCGATCTATGACGGGGAGGGCAAGCTGACGCGTGAGTTCGTGGTCGTCTCCAACAGCAAGCCCGAGAACGCCGAGCGCGTGATCGACGGTAACGAGCGCGTCGTGCGCGCCCGTCTGGACGACGCTAAGTTCTTCTACGAGGAGGACCTGAAGATCTCCCTCGACGAGTTCCGTGAGCGTCTGTCCAAGGTTGCCTTCCAGGAGAAGCTCGGTAGCGTGCTCGCCAAGTCCGAGCGCATCGAGCAGCTCGCGCTCGCTATCGCCCGCGAGGCTCACCTGGGCGCCCATCTTGCCGCCGACGCTGCTCGCGCCGCACACCTGTGCAAGGCAGACCTGGTGTCCAACGCCGTCGTCGAGTTCACGAGCCAGCAGGGCGTGATGGGCGGTTATTACGCGACCGCGATGGGGGAGAACGACGAGGTCGCCCATGCTATTCGCGATCACTATCGTCCCCGTTTTGCCGGTGACGAGCTGCCCGAGGGCACCGCTGGCTGCATCGTGGCCTGCGCCGACAAGCTCGATACCATCGCCGGTATCTTTGCCATCGGCGAGCCCCCGACCGGCTCTTCGGACCCCTACGCGCTGCGTCGTGCCGCTATCGGCATCATCAACATCCTGCGCGACCGCCTGCCGATCGACCCCACGTCGCTCATCGACTTCGCCCTCGAGCTCTACAGTGAGCAGGGCATTGAGTTCGACGCCGCCGAGGTCGCCCAGCAGGTTCGTGACTTCTTCCATGGCCGCCTGGTGAGCATGGCCCGCGACGAAAAGATTCCGGCCGATACCGTCGCCGCCGTCTCCGCGGTGCACATCATCGCCCCGTCCGTCTTCTTCGCCCGCTGCGCCGCCCTCGACGAGGCCCGCAAGAACGACGCTGAGACGTTCGACAACCTGGCGACCGCCTATGCTCGCGCCGCGCACATCTCCAAGCCCGAGCTGGGTGCGGAGTATGACCGCAGCCTGATGGGCGAGGTCGAGCTCGCGCTCGCCGACGCCTCCGAGGCTGCTCAGACCTCTGTCGATGCCGCCCTTGCTGCCGAGGACTACCCGGCCGCATTTGCCGCCCTCGCCGCCCTGCGCGCGCCCATCGACCGTTTCTTCGACGAGGTTATGGTCATGGACAAGGACGAGCAGCTTCGCGATAATCGCCTTAAGCTACTCAACCGCTTCGAGGCCGTTTTCTCCGGCATCGCCAACATCGGTGAGCTTGCCCGCAAAAAGTAAGCCAGCCTGCGCATAAGCGCAAAAGGAGCCCCGCATGGATTGCCCGGTCACCGCTCGTCCCACCGTTATCGTTATCTCCGACTCGCTCGGCGATACCGCTTGTGAGGTGGTGCTTGCGGCGTCCGGGCAATTTGATGAAGGGGCTTTTCGCGTTTTGCGCCTGCCTAAGGTGACCTCCGTGGAGCAGGTCAAGTCATTTGTGGGGCCGCGCGTCGATGCCGACCATCGCGATATCGCCGTGTTCCATACCATCGTCGACCCGGCCCTTCGTGCTCGCGTGCTCGACTACTTGGGCATGCTGCATATCCGTTCGGTCGACCTGATCGGCCCGACGCTCGCCGTACTGTCGTCGCTCATCGGTGTGCCGCCCAAGGGCGTTGCGGGCGTGATTCACAAGACCGATGACCGCTATTTCCATCGTATCGAGGCCATGGAGTATTTCGTTGAGCACGATGACGGTCGTGGTTGTGACGATCTGTCGGGTGCCGATATCGTACTGCTGGGTGTGTCGCGTACATCCAAGACGCCGCTGTCGATGTATTTAGCCTATCAGGGCTACAAGGTCGCCAATGTCCCACTGGCGCATGGCATGGTGCCGCCCAAGTCGATTTACGAGGTTGACCCGATGCGCCTGTTCGGCCTGATTTCGACCGTCGATGTGATTTCCGAAATTCGCGATAGCCGCTTGGGCGATGACTACGCTCGTGCCGTTGCCGGCTCCTATGCCGAGCCCGAGAGCGTGCGCGGCGAGCTTGAGGAAGCTCGTGCCCTCATGAAGCGCTTAGGCTGCTTTGTTGTGCGTACCGACGGCAAAGCCATCGAGGAAAGCGCTGCCGAGATCATTGCTCACCTCGAAGAGATTCAAGAGGCAAGAGCCTGCCGTGCCGCCCGCCGCGCTCAACAAAAGTAGCTCACTTGGGACAAGGTTGTTTGGGTAGCTAATTTGGGACGGGGCTCTTTTAGCTAACCAAAGAGAATACTTTGAAATAATGCTGATAAATGGTAAAGCGATTTAGCAAAAACATCGCATCCGACCTGCACTTTCCTTGTAGTGGTATCTTCATAAGGTAACCACCTTTACCTACCGTTTACCGCCGGTTTTAGCACGTTTACCAAACCGCGCACCCTCTGCTCAAGCCTGTCCAAAACCCGCCGTATAGTTCCCTCACGGCCTGCATCCGGCGGGTCGATTCGTTACCACGGTCGTGCGCGTAAGCGCATGGAAGGGGAAGTATCGTGAGCGATTGCAAGAGGGTTTACCGTTTTGGAACCGACGCCCAGGGAACCTGTGTCACCGAGGGCGACAAGTCCATGAACTTCGTGCTTGGTGGCAAGGGCGCTAACCTTGCCGAGATGAGCCGTATCGGCCTGCCGGTTCCCGGTGGCTTTACCATTACCTGCCAGACTTGCGTTGAGTACTCCGGCGCCGGCAACGTGTGGCCGGAGGGCGCGCTCGACGAGATCGTTGCCGCCGAGGTCGATCTCGAGGTCCGCTGCGGCAAGAAGCTCGGCGATGCCTCCGATCCGCTGCTCGTGTCGGTTCGCTCGGGCGCTCCGTTCTCCATGCCCGGTATGATGGACACAGTCCTCAACCTGGGCCTCAATGACGATTCCGTTCAGGGCCTTATCGCCCAGACGCAAAACCCGCGTTTTGCCTGGGATAGCTACCGCCGCTTTATCCAGATGTTCTCCAACGTCGTCATGGGCGTCGACGCCGACCTGTTCGAGAACGCTCTGACCCAGGCACGCTTGGTCGCCGGCGTTCGCGTCGATTCCGAGCTTTCGGCCGAGGACCTGCAGGGGCTCGTCGAGACCTTCAAGGGGATCTTCTCCGACAACGTCGAGGCCGCCCTGTACCCCGAGCTCGAGGTCGCTGACGGCAAGCCCGTCTTCCCGCACGACCCGGAGCTCCAGCTGCGTCTTGCCATCCAGGCCGTCTTTGGCAGCTGGATGAACGAGCGCGCCTGCATCTACCGCAAGCAGCATGGTATCTCCGACGAACTCGGCACCGCCGTCAACGTTCAGGCTATGGCCTTTGGCAATAAGGGCGAGACCTCCGCGACCGGCGTCGCCTTCACGCGCAACCCGGCCGACGGCACCAAGGAGTTTTACGGCGACTTTCTGGTTAACGCCCAGGGCGAGGACGTCGTCGCCGGCATCCGCAATACCGAGCCCATCGCCGACCTCAAGACCACCCCGGGCCTCGAGTCTGCAGGTGAGGAGCTCGAGCGCGTGTTCCTGACCCTCGAGGATCATTATCGCGATATGTGCGATATCGAGTTCACCATCGAACAGGGCAAGCTCTGGATGCTCCAGACCCGCGTGGGCAAGCGTACCGCCACGGCCGCCCTGCGCATCGCCATCGAGATGGTCGAGGAGGGCCTGATCACGCGCGAGGAAGCCGTGGGGCGCATCGACCCCGCACAGCTCGATCAGCTCCTGCACCCGCAGTTCGATGCCTCCAAGAAGTATGAGGCACTTGCTACCGGCCTTAACGCCAGCCCCGGTGCCGCCGTGGGCGAGGTTGTGTTCTCGAGCGATGACGCCGTTGCGCGTTCCGCCGAGGGTCACAAGGTTATCCTGGTTCGCTGGGAGACCAACCCCGACGATCTGAAGGGCATGGTCGCTGCCGAGGGCATCCTCACCAGCCATGGTGGCAAGACGAGCCACGCCGCCGTTATCGCCCGCGGCATGGGTACACCCTGCGTCTGCGGTGTCGAGCGCTTCCACATCGACGCCGCCGAGAAGGTCGTGCACATCGATGGCAGCGACCGCGTACTGCACGAGGGCGATGTCATCTCCATCGACGGTACCCAGGGCATCGTCGTCGATGGCGCTGTCGATTTGGTCTCCGCTGAACTCACCGGCGATCTGGACACCATCCTGTCCTGGGCCGACGAGATTCGCCTGGACGAGACCTGTGGCCACGCCAACCATGTGCGCGTCAACGCCGACAACCCTGAGGATGCCGCACTCGCCCTCGAGTTTGGCGCCGAGGCCATCGGCCTGTGCCGCACCGAGCACATGTTCCTGGGCGATCGTAAGAACATCATCCAGAGCTTCATCCTGTCCGACGACGAGGCCGTGAAGCAGCAGGCCCTGGCCGACCTGCTCAAGGTCCAGACCGAGGACTTCCTAGCCATGTTCAAGACCATGTCCGGTCGCGATGTGGTCGTTCGCCTGCTTGATCCGCCGCTGCACGAGTTCCTGGATAATCCTCGCGAGCTCGAGGTCGCCATCACCAAGAAGGAGGCCG
>CAUBMI010000033.1 GCA_958436995.1 uncultured Collinsella sp. | reverse complement strand
CAGGCATGCAGCAGCGTGCGGTTATGGAACAGGTCGGCCGCGGTATAGCCGCACAGGTTGAGCTCGGGCAGTACCAACGCGCGAACGCCGCGCTCGGCAGCCTCACGAACAGCCGTCAGCGCAACCTCGGCATTGCCCTCGACATCGGCCACGCGAATCCGCGGCGACGCCGCCGCCACACGCAAAAAGCCGTCGTTCTTATTAGCCGAAACGCAGCATTGCCTTGTTGATCTGGACACTGGAGGCCCCTTCTACCCTGAGATTCAGTCTAACGGACGTTCACATATCTCTAACTAGCCAAAGCAACCTCCCAGTTTACTGAGACGCCAACCTGTGCTAAGAGCATGTATTCCAAAAATATCTTTAATTAAAAAAGGAGAAATCGATAATCGACTTCTCCTTTAAGCGAGGCAAGTAAATTCCGAAACTAATGGCAGAATTTATCCATGTAGTCCTCAAAGTCGAACACTTCTACCACGACGCCCTCTTCCTGAGACTCTTTCAGTTGCTCCAAGAGATCTTTGTTAATAACGTCCATGTAGAAACCTCCTCTATCTAATCAATTGTAGTATATCTGCTTTCATGCAATTATCAACCAACTTGTTTAATTGCTCCTCGTTTGCCGATAGTCCCTCTTTTTTCAAAATGTCGCGCACCTCGTTCTTAGTAATCGGCTTTTCAAACAACGAAAGCAAAGCGAACGAAAAATCATTAACCGCACACATTCTATGGGTGGCACAACTCAGCAGTACTCTTAACCCCTCTTTTGAGCGTCCGACTTCTTTAACAAACGAACTTTTAACCAATTGAAAACCATTATCGTGCATTACATAATCGGCATCGATATTTGTATTCAGCAATCCATAATGCAACAGTTCTTCTATCGCCCTCGTCAGCTCGAGGTCGCCCTGATCAAGAATAAGAGAAATGCTACAGTCGGCCTCCAATAAACGGGCCAACTTAAGGTATACCAACTGGGAAACAGCATAGACATGATGGTATTCAGAATTATAGAAGTAGGCAAATGGCTCAACGAGCACGACAGAGGTCTTGGAATCCAGCCAGATTCGATCAGCTGGATTTAGACTAGTTAGCCGTCGCTTTACTTTGGTCAAATGTCCCTTATACCTGACAGCGTGAATAGAATCTAGGATCCAGGTCACCTCTGAAATATGAAGCCGCTGGGGCAAGTCAATTGTGTCGCTACCGTTTATGACCTCTTGCATATAAAAATCAATATGATGCTCATCAGATAAGGATTTTGCTTCATTTAAAGTTAAACCAGTGCCTGAAACATAATCCACTTCGAGGCGCAAATCCTCATATTGGGACTTCGGCATTACAGAGACACCATACTTATCGGGATGATTCCAAACATCCGACCCCATAACGAGACCAAAATTCGTAAATCCTCTCGTGGAATATGGAACACCACATACCTGTTTTGAATAATTCAAAACATTCTCTGTATAAGCTAAGGTGTTCAGAGCCTCTTCTTTAGTTTCAGTCGGAAAGCCAATCATAAAAAAATAGATGAACAGGAATACCCGCATTGAGACAATCATGGATATTGCGATCAATCCAATCAACTCTCGTGTTCTTCTTCATTAGATCAAGAACTCTTTGGTTGTATGACTCGAGGCCAAACTGAATCTGCCTACATCCACTTTGGTATATCTTGTTAAAAACGTCTGTACTTAGGGTTGGAGAGAACCTCGTTTCTCCATGCCAGAAAAACGTTTTTCCCGATGCGTTTATTTCATCCGCGAGTTGCTCCATTCTTTTGCCTTCGAATGTTTCATCCACAAAAGAGAAAACTCTCGTGCCGTATTTTTCATTTAACCGACACATTATTTCAAATACTCTCGATATAGGCATCTTTCGGTAACAACCACCGGTAGCACCGGGAATGGTGCAGAAGGCGCAATGATTAAAACACTGCCTAGAGGAATAAACCGGCAATATTAACTCAGGCATGAAGTATTTAGAAAGGGCGAAGCCATCGAAATCGGGAACTGTATCGTTGATAAATGTTTGCTCAATCCGATGGTTTTTATATATCTTTCCACCTTTAGCATGGCAAAGGTTTGGAACACAGTCGAGATTGTCATCACCAGAGTCAAGAGCCTCAAGAAGACGTGCAAGCGGCTCTTCGCCGTCATACATCATTATCGAATCAATGTATTCAAAAAAGGGATGCCATTCTTTCATGCAGTCATCTGCTAAACGAGTAATGTAATTGCCGCCCAATGAGACGTGTTTAACAGATGGACATTCTTCTTTAATCAGTTTCGCTAACGTAACTGCAGAAATCAATTGGAAACAGCCGCTCACCGAAATCCCAATAAACTCGATTTTTTCCCTCTGAATACGCTTAAGAAAGGCAGTTTCATAGAAGGAAATAAACGGATTATGCAAGGTATCCGCAAGCGATTTCATTATTTCTGGTGTCGAATAATAATCATAGGGCAGATCTATGGAGTTGAACGTGTATTTAACTCCATATGAGACGTGATTTATGATATAGAGTGCATTTCTAAAAATGTTTTCAGCATATTGTCTTTCTTTTAGATTAAAGTATCTCTTCGATCTGAAAATATCTTTTGCCTCGTCAACATTAAGTGCCGACTTTTGTATCAACTCGATTGTTAATTGAACATTCGAACTAAACGAATCCTTTGATTCCCGATACCTTTTACAGCACTCTTCGACATGTCTAAAAGATAGGAGGTCATCGTAAAATTCCACGTTTAAGTCAACAATGTCAACTTTGTATTGTTCAACCTCTTGAAGATATGACTTCAAAACAGGCAAGGCAAGATACGGCCCCACTGGACTCCATCCTGGGGGAAATACTAAAAGCGTTTTAGGCATATCAACGTCACATCTTTCGCAAATAATTCAATTGAAACACAACTACCATCATAATTGAAAATACACCAAGTCCTGTAACGAGAATTGAGAACATCGCGATGCTCGTGAACAGCGAAACAAGAAGTGTTGAAATAACAACAGCAACCGATTGCAAAGACTCCCTAATTGAAAACAGGCTTATCGATTCAGATCCGTCTCTCGCCAAATCCTGCAGCGATGTTATGAGAAGCACATCTTGAATGGCGTTTCCGGCACCGACGATAAAAAGGAAAATAAACGATATCCCAGACGCATAGCGATAGCCAAACGCCAGATACGCACCGAGCGCAAGATACGTCACAAAACAATATGATTTAACGCAATCGGAACCACTGATTAAACGACCATATATTGTATTTCCGAACAACAGTCCGATTGTAAGACTACTCTGAAGGAATCCGTATTGTATCGATGACGAGTCAAATTGCAATTGCGCTATAGCTGGCAAAAGAGAATTCAGAGAGCCGAATGCCACACCACTAGAAATATCGATTAATAGGAAACCAATTGCCAAGTGCTTCGCGCTAAGATCACTAAATGCAGTCCTGTTTTTTTCATTTTTGCTTATTCCCTCTTTATCATTAACCTCGATAACCGACGGAACATCTCGCAGCAACCAGAACGACGCGGCAAAAGAAAGCGCGTCTAATGCAAGAACAGCCTCCGCCCCAAATTGAGCGACAACAAAACCGCCGGCAACTGGCCCCAGAACCATCATCAAATTCTGCAGGAACCCAAACGAATTATTAATTACGTCGCGATTGATACTATTCGTATTGGCTCTTAACAACGAGTAAAAGCAGGGCATTTCTACCGTTCGGCAAAGCGATACCGCGCACGTAATAGCAAACATACTCCATTTACTATCAACAAAAATATAGCAAACGAATAATCCCGCGCGAATTAAGTCTGCCAATCTCATGGCCTGCAGTGTCCCGATACCCATCTTCTGAGGCAGCTGCGCGAGCGCAACTGAAAACAGAGAGGGGGCAAATCTGCAGCAGACCATCAAAGCAGTTGCAGAAACATCGTGAGTTACCTCGTAAATCAGCATTGGCAAAGCAATATTCGCACACCAATTGCCTATTTCGCTTATCCCTCTAGCAATATATAGGACCCGAACCGGACGGCTAGCTCTCAATACCGTGAACATCACGATTAACCTCGTATTTCAGGCCTCGTTCATCCCTTAATAGGAATCCATAATCAACCAAGTACCGCCTCAACACGGCATAATCAGGATAGAGCTGTGACAGCACATGATTAACCTGAAGCTCCGTATAACTTGTATTTAATTCAAAGAAAGAGACGGCCCATAGCAGCATGATTCTTTTATAGCTTTCCTTTTTTGGAATTGAAACCAGCTCGCCATTCTTGAGAAATCGTTTCTTAAAGTCTATTAGCTCATCCATTCACATCCTCCATTTCATACGCATCTAATACTAAAAATGCATACGCTTTAGGTCATCGCATTCAGCTTCTTTATTCGAACTAAACTCGAACTAATCTAAATTATTTGCTCAGACACTCTTCGAAAGCTCGTTTTTCACTCTGAGTAAAATGCCCTTCCCAGTCAGTCCAGGAACAGGAAGGCAACTCACAACGAGCGGAGTCGAAGCCCTCTGCCGTCGGTCGTTCAAAATGCACGATAACCTTTTCGATATCGCCATCTGTAATCAGGTCAGAATGAATGACCTCGGTACCGTCTTCGAACGTCATATACGGGTACATCACGTAAACCACCTCGCAATCGTAAATCCAGTTTAGCATCAAGCTATTGCACCAAAGACAGCAGGCCCCCTTGATGAGTTGATGGTATCTGTTAAATGTCATGTACGATTCACATCTGGTGGGTACCCTGATGGCTAAACGAAACGAAGCAGATTTACACCGGGAGGACCCCGTATGACAACCAAGTACACCGACGCGCCGCGCACGCGCGTCATGACACCGGCAGCGCTCAACAACGGCGTGCACGAGAACCATTCCATCGGACAAACCATGGCCATCGCGCCCAAAAAGGGCCTGTTCGACGACATTTCCATTCCCCAGATCATCGCCGGCGCCGCAGCTGCCGCCACGAGCGTGGCGCTTGCTTCAAAGATCGGCATTGCCGGCTCGGTGATTGGTGCCGCCGTGAGCTCGGTCATCACCGTTGTGTCCTCGCAGGTCTACCGCCACTTTATCTCTGCCAGCGCCGAAGCCCTCAAAGGTACGCACGTCGCCGACGACTACCCTGCCGGCGCCTATGAGCCCGTTGAGTTGAATGCCGAGGAGCACCTGGGCGGCGCCGCGACTACGCAGGAGATGCGCCAGATTGCGGGGCGCGCGACCACGGCGCGCGTCGCCCCCAACAGCCTGCGCGCCAAGGCAGCAGCAGAGCGCAGCCAGACGCAAAAGAAGGTCATCGTCTTCTCGATCGCCATCGCCATCGTCGCGGTCATCGCCTGCGCCGGCGCCATCCTTATCACCACCGCCGGAGAGGGCCTGGGCGAGCGCCCCGAGCCAATTCTTTCCTCGCGCACGACCGAGAGCGATGCAAATGGCAACACCCAGTCGCAGGATCAGCAGGCACAGACGGACGACACGCAAGACAGCTCTGCCTCTGCCAATTCGTCCTCGAACACCCAAAACCAATCGCAGGGCACCGATTCCTCTACGGCCAACAGTAGCTCGCCGTCCGGCACGACCAACTCAAGCCAAACGGCTGACAGCTCGCAGCCGAGCACGGGCGACCAGACGAGCGGCAATACATCGGGCACAGGATCTACCGACAACAGCAGCACTAACAGCTCGGGCGGCACCACATCGGGCACAACATCTGACAGTTCAAGCCAAGGCACGACATCGGGCAACTAGGCACTGCATCCTCAGATAGGCAACCTGTACAACGGGCGCGAATCGACAGCGGTTCGCGCCCGTTTGCCTTGGGCGACGAGATGGCAAGGCCTGTGCGATGGTAAGATGCTTTGGTGTGTAAAGAGGAGATTTGCCATGAGCAAGACAATAGTTAAGCCCACGCTATCGCTGGGCAACCACATCTATCTGTATCGTCTGCTGCGCGATGCAATCGGATGCGGCAAGCAAACGTTTATGACGCAGGTCGAGGAGGCGCTCGCCACCGGCGACATGGCCGCTTATGACCTAGGCTTTGAGTCCACGCGCGAGCTGCTCGAGGAGCTCGACGACTGCATTAAGCTGACCGTCTTTAAGGGCGGTCGCCTGTATGCCACCGTCATCGCCAACGAGGCCTGGGATACCGCCCTTGCCAAAGGCGAGGACAAGCCCAAGGCAGCCAAGGGCGCCAAGCAGTCCTACAAAAAGAAAAAGCGCGGCGAGAAGGACCTCAAGGCCGTACGTCCCAAGCACGTTAAGCATCCCGAGCCCGTGGCCGAAGTCGCTCCGGAACCCGAGCCCGAGACAGAGATCGAAGTCGCTATTGAGGTAACAGCAGAAGCCGAAACCGAAATCGCCGCCACGACCGATCCCGAAGTCATATCCGAGCAGGAAGCAACTGTGGAGCTCAACGAAGCGCCCAAGTCGACAACCGAAGAAGCCGCTGACCAACCCGAGACGCCTGCGTTCCAAAACAGCGATGTCTTTGGCAACGAGGCCGAGGACGATCAGTCCGACGAGCCCGCCGATCAAGGCGCTACCGAATCGGCACCGGAGCCCGAGACGCCGCAGCCCGCCATCTCGCTCACGGTCGTCTATGACCCCGAGAACGCCAACGCCGGCATCACCACCATGGCCTCCACACCGATCGAGGCAAAGCCGTCTGTCGAGGCAGAGGACGCCCCGCAAGCCGACGCCGAAACCGAGACTGAAGACACATCCGTCTCCGTGGAACCGACAGATTCCGCAGTTAAGCCAGAACCGGCGCCCGAGTCTGCACCCGTCATCGAGTCCGCATCCGCACCTGTCTATGACCAAATTCCCGCACCGGTACCGGCTTCGGTACCCGCAGCAGCACCGGCCCCCGCACCCACAGCACCGACCATCCCCGAGGACTTCCCCGTCGATTTCGCAACCGAGGTCTTCTGCCCCGGCCCGTTGCTACACCAGCTGTCGACCTATCTCCCCTACGGCGCCGACACGCTCGGCATCGTCGGCGAGTACTACTGGATCGCCCGCGAACGCGGCACCATCGAGGCCGCGCGAAACCGCGCAATCTTCCCCCTGCGCTACACGCAGGCCGGCGAGCGCCACGAAGTCACCGTGCGCATCCGCCGCAACACCACCGGAGGCCTCGGAGCCACCTGGACCGTCGACAAGGTTGAAGAATCCAACGAATAGCAAAACGCGACGAACGTCACAAAAACGTTCGCCGCGTTTTTTTATTTTCCCAGGTTGAGCATAAGTTCGTGTGACAAAGGGGCTGTCCCTTTGCCACATCAAACTAGTCCCTGGTAAGTTTCCTGTGGATACGATGCGGCTGGGCTGCGTCCTCGCCCAGACGCTCGATGCGGTTGGCCTGATAGGCCTCAAAGTTGCCCTCGAACCAATACCAGTTGCCCGGATTCTCGTCGGTGCCCTCCCACGCCAGAATGTGCGTGGCGACGCGGTCCAGGAACATACGGTCGTGGCTGATGACCACCGAGCAGCCCGGGAACTCGAGCAGCGCCGCTTCGAGCGAGGACAGCGTCTCGACGTCGAGGTCGTTCGTGGGCTCGTCGAGGAGCAGCAGGTTGCCGCCCTGCTTGAGCGTAAGCGCCAAGTTCAGACGGTTGCGCTCGCCACCGGAGAGTACGCCAGCGCGCTTCTGCTGGTCCTGGCCCTTAAAGCCAAAGCTCGCCACATAAGCGCGGCTCGGAACCTCGGTCTCGCCGACCATCATGTGGTCCAGGCCATCCGAGACGACCTCCCACAGGTTCTTGTCGGGGTCGATGCCGGAACGGTTCTGGTCGACGTAAGAAATCTTGACGGTCTCGCCCACCTCGAGCTCGCCCGAAGTCAGCGGCTCCAGGCCCACAATCGTCTTGAACAGCGTGGTCTTACCGACACCGTTGGGGCCGATAACGCCCACAATGCCGTTGCGCGGCAGGGTGAACGAAAGGTCATCGATGAGCACGCGGCCATCGAACTCCTTGTGCAGGTGATGGGCCTCGAGCACCTTGTTGCCCAGACGCGGGCCCACAGGGATGCGGATGTCGGTCCAGTCGAGCTTCTGGCTTGCGCGGGCCTCGGCCTCCATCTCCTCGTAGCGAGCCAGACGGGCCTTGTTCTTGGCCTGGCGAGCCTTGGGCGAGCTGCGTACCCACTCGAGCTCGGCCTCCATGCGCTTGGCGAGCTTGGCGTCACGGTTGCCCTGGGCCTCGATACGCGCGGCCTTGGTCTCCAGATACGTGGAGTAGTTGCCCTTGTAGGGATAAAGGTGGCCGCGGTCGACCTCGCAGATCCACTCGGCAACGTTATCCAGGAAGTAGCGATCGTGCGTGACGGCAAGCACCGCGCCCTGGTAGTTGTGCAGGAAGTGCTCGAGCCACAGGATCGACTCGGCGTCCAAGTGGTTCGTGGGCTCGTCGAGCAGCAGCAGGTCGGGAGCCTCGAGCAGCAGCTTGCACAGGGCCACGCGACGGCGCTCGCCGCCGGAAAGCACGTTGACCGGCATGTCGGAATCGGGCAGCTGGAGGGCGTCCATGGCCTGGCCGAGCTTGGAATCGATATCCCAGCCGTCGGCGGCGTCGATCTCGTCCTGGAGCTTGCCCATCTCGGCCATGAGGGCGTCCATATCGCAATCCGGGTCGCACATCTCCTCGCCGATCTTGTTGAAGCGATCGACCTTGGCAATCATATCGCCAAACGCCATGCGCACGTTCTCGATGACGGTCTTGTCGTCATCGAGCGGCGGCTCCTGCTGCAGGATGCCCACGGTGTAGCCGGGGGTAAGCCTGGCATCGCCGTTGGAGACTTCCTCGATACCGGCCATGATCTTGAGCAGGGTCGACTTGCCCATGCCGTTGGGACCCACGACGCCGATCTTGGCACCGGGGTAGAAGCTCAGGGTCACGTCGTCAAGGATTACCTTGTCGCCATGGGCCTTGCGAGCCTGATACATCTGGTAGATAAACTCCGCCATATGTCTGTCCTATCCTTTCTACCTGCTGTTTCCCTATTCTTGATTCGCTTTAGTGGAAACGAAATGAGAAAACCAGCTCTGAAACTTAACGAAAAAGGGGCATGGTTGCCCACACCCCCTAATACTACCTGGGAAAAGTCCCCCGGAACATACTATGAACTGCGTACGCTAGTTTTCCGCAACCTTAGCGAACGGCTCGCTGCGATTTACGCCACAGCAGATACGAATAGGCGTAGGCAGCTCCGGCCGAACCAAACGCCAGAGCCGCAATCACCGCGGCGACGACTTCACTCGAAAGCACGCTGCCCGCCACGCCCATCACAATCAGGCCAACACCCAGCACCATAAAGCAGGCACCGCCAAAGCGCTGCGTACGGCGCCAGTTCTCGAGATCGGCAAGCGCCCAGGGCGTCTTGATACCGAGCGTATAGTTCTGCTTCACACGCGGCAAGTAGTTGCCTACGCCGATGAACAGCAAACCGACAGCACCGGAAATCAGCACGTTGACCGAACCGACCGCCGGCACCACGCCCCAGACCGTAAGCTCTCCCAGCCAGCTTATGGCGCACATGAACAAGGTGAAGGCAATTACGAAGCCCTGATAGAACTTACCCGAGGTTCGATATGCCTCACCTTTGGGATCGATGCGCGGCACCACGCAGAACATTGCGAGAAGCGCCAGAGGCAGCACGCCGAGCGCGGAGGCCATCCAGCTAGGACCCCAACCGTCGACAGCGCCGTTCGCGCCCCAGTGCGTGGGAATCTGCGCAGGCAAGCTCGGCATCACCATGAGGTGCGCTACGACATTGGCGACGCACAGAGCGACCAGCGCAATCCACACGCGCGACGATACCCCTGTGGGGTGAATGCCCTTGTTTTCGTTATTCATCCTTATCACCTTCATTGTTTGTTAAACCCATAAACCAGCCAATTAAATCCTGCATGACGGTGGTGTTTAAGCTGTATACGATGTTTTGGCCATGGCGCTCGTCGGTCACCAACCCGGCGTTTTTAAGCGTCGCCAAGTGATGGCTCAGCGACGGCTTACTGATATCGAAATGCTTGGCAAGCTCCCCCGCCGTGCAATTGCCCTCGCGCAGCAGTTCCAAAATGCGCCGCCGCGTTGGATCAGCCAGCGCCTTAAAACCTTCTCCCGGCATAGAACCTCCTCTCGCTATCTCTCGCGACGTGCACACTATACTTGATGTTTAGATGTTTGTCTAATTATCTAATAGCAATGTTATGTATAGAACATTCGTTCGTTTTTAGATACAATGGGTCCAGAAGCAGATGGGCCAGCTCCCTCTTCCCAAGAAGGAAATGGACTATGAGTATTAACGATGTCCTGACGTTGTTGTTGCTTGTAATCGCGGCTGTGGAGCTCGGCATCCACATTGGAGGTCGAATGAAATAGCCGCCCCCGCGTAATGCGAAGACGGCCACTTCTCACGCCATAAACGTGTTTCGGAGTTGGCCAACCCGCTGCAACGGGTGCCATCTGCTTCAATCTTATGCGAATCCCGATCCCATTTCAACAAGCCCAAGGGCTCAAATGGAATCGCAATAATACCTATAATGGCGATAGCTAAAACACGACCGACTCCCCATCGGAGGATATCTATGACCGAAACCACAGCCGCAGCCGCCATCGAGACACGCGACACCAAGCTCGAGATTATCATGGGCCGCGAGGCACTCGATAAGCTCGCCGGTGCTACGGTGCTAGTGCTCGGCTGCGGAGGCGTGGGCTCCAACTGCTGCGAGGCACTCGCCCGCGGCGGCATTGGTCATTTCGTCATTCTGGATAAGGACATCATCGCGCCCAGCAATATCAATCGCCAGGCCATCGCCTTTCACAGCACCGTCGGCAAGCGCAAGGTTGACGTGATGGAGGCCATGATCCACGACATCAATCCCGCCGCCACCGTCATCAAGCGCACCGAATACTTGCTGAGCGACAACATCGATGATTTCTTCGCGAGCGTTTTGGAGCAGACGGACGGCAAGCTCGACTACGTCGTCGACGCCATCGACACCATCTCGGCCAAGCTCACCATTGCCAAATATGCTCAGGACCACGACATTCGTTTGGTTAGCTCCATGGGCGGGGCCAACAAGCTCCATCCCGAGTGCCTCCGCTTTGCCGACATTTTCGATACGGTACGTGACCCCATGAGCCGCATCATGCGCAAAGAATGCAAGAAGCGCGGAATCAAGAGCCTGCATGTACTGTTTAGCTGCGAGGAATCGGTTAAGACACAGCCCCGCGATCCTTCCAACATCCACGAGCGCACCGAGCTGGGAACCGCCAGCTTTATGCCGCCCATCATGGGTCAGATGATCGCCGGCGAGGTTATCCGCCAGATCAGCGGTCGCGGCATCGAGCGCGTGCGCGCCGATGGCCAGCGCCTAGACTAGCGGAGCGCACCGAGATGGAGCCCCGGTTATTTGATGCACACTGCCATCTTGATTTAATGGCCCACCCGGACGCCGTTGCCGATGAGGCAACGGCGCTGGGCTTGGGTCTATTTGATTGCGGCGTCGATCCACGCGACTTTTCGGCCGCAAACGAGCGCGCTCGTCGCCACCCGGGCATCATCGCCGGCGTTGGGCTTCACCCCTGGTGGCTCGCCGATGGCCACTGCGGTTTTGCCGAAGTCAATCTGCTTTGCGAAGTTGCTGCCCAAGAACGCTACATCGGCGAAGTCGGACTCGACTTTTCCGCGCGCTTTGCTGGAAGTGAGCCGCTACAAATACAGGCACTTAACCGGCTCTGCGATGCGCTCGTGCAGCATCCTCTTACCGGGCGCGTGATATCAATTCACGCCGTTCGTTCGGCAGGAGCCGTACTGGACGTCCTCGAATCGCATGGACTACTCATCCCAAACCCCGACTCCCCCGCTATCATCTTTCACTGGTTTAGCGGCACTTCGGACGAACTCACCCGCGCGCGTAATGCGGGCTGCTATTTTTCCGTCAACGAACGCATGCTCGCGACCAAGCGCGGTCGCGAATACGCACGACAGATTCCACTCGACCGCCTACTGCTCGAGACCGATGCGCCGGCCGAGCCAAACACAGAAACAAGCACGCAGTCGCTCATCAGGTCGCTCACAAGGACCTCAGAACGCATCACCTCGCTCAAAAACTGCAACGCAAAGCGCATCGAGTCGATAGTTTTAACAAATGCGCGCTCTGTTTTTGACCTTCGCTAACCCCTGGTGTGCAAAAAATGCCAAATATGAGTACTGCTACCGGAATGGATACATTTCTTTTAACTTTCCAACCGCCAGAATAATCTTCGATTGTCCGCTAATTAAAGCTTTTACAGTCATTCATCCTGCGTTTTCGCAAATCTTAAACCCCTCCAGACGCTCAAATCACGTCTGAAGGGGTTGATTTTGCTGCGACTAAATTAGTCACAGTACTCATATTTGGCATTTTTTGCACACCGGGTCCCGAGGAGGCGCCTGCACCTCCCCGGGACCGCTCGGCTATTCGACGATTGGTGCTCCGTGGCCCCAAGAACCTTCCATGCCGCACACGGTCGAGGCAAACCCGGCAGCAAAGTCGAGCGCGCGCTCGATGGCCTCGGCGCCATCTTCACCACGCTTGGCGGAATCGAGATAGCACATCAAAAACGAGGTAAGGAACGAGTCGCCCGCCCCCATGGTGTCCTTCATGTCCGTTACCGGTTTAGCCAGCTGGCGGTAATAACGCTCGCCGTCGTAAGCAATGCAGCCCTCGGCGCCCGCCGTAGCCGACACAAAACGCGGACCCAAGCCCTTCACCCATGCCAGACGCTCGCGGATCTCGTCCTCACTCGCGGCATCCGCCGCACTAAAGAAAGCGAAATCGACGTAGGGCGCAATCTGCTCGTAGTACTCGTCGGTAGAGTCGTCCGAAAAGTCAAAAGAGACCGTGACGCCCGCAGCCTTCAACTTGGGCAGCTCGCGCTCGGTAAAGCAATAGTTGCCCGAATGAACCACATCGAACTGCTTCATGTACGCAAGGTCAAAGCGATCGAGGACATAGCGCGCATCGCCACGGATACCGCCCTCGTTGGAGCCAAGGAAGACACGGTCACCGTCAACGACGGTCACGCGAGCCGCTCCGTTCTCGCCAATCATCTGCTCGCACTTGTCAAGCTCGATACCCTCATCCTCGAGGCTTGCAATGACATGCTCGGCAGCGGCATCATTGCCAAAAATGCCCATGTATGCAGAGCGTGCGGCACCGCATTTCTTGGCATAAACGGCGAAGTTAACCGCGTTACCGCCAGGATACATGGTGTGGATATGCTCGTAGCGATCGACGACGTTGTCGCCAAATCCGAGCGCGTTAACGTTAAATGCCATGGCCTTTGTCCCTTCTAGTACTCGACGACGCCCATATAGCGACGGAAATCGGGATCGTGATCAAACACCTTGCCGCGTGCAGCACGCAGCTCGCAGTTCATGGCGTAGAACAGCACCGGGTCCAGATAGGCACGGACGCTCGCCGGCACGGCTTCCATACCGTACTCCTTGGCATCGAGCACCATCAGCGTATCGGTATGCGTCTTAAGGAACGCCAGGGCGCGCTCGTCCATAGCACGGCACTCGCTGGAGCCCATCTGCAGGAAGTAAAAAACGCCATCCTGAGTAGCCTCGAAGGGGCCGTGGAAGTACTCGGCAGAGTGGATGTAGCTGCAGTGCTGCCACTGCATCTCCATAAGAGAGCAGATAGCGAAACCGTAGGTCTGGCTAAAGTTGGGACCACTGCCCAGAATATAGAAGAACTCGTGCTCCTGACAAAGCTTGGCAAAGCGATCGCCCAGCTCGGCATTTACCTTCTCACGTGCCGGGGGAAGAATCTTATCCATCTCGGCGATACCGGCATACATATCGGCAAGATCGGCGTAGCCCTCCTGCTGATCGAGCAGCTCGGCCGCAAGCGACAGCGAAATGCCAGCGGGGACCTCGGCCTGCGGCACGCCCTCGCCCCACGGGTAGACCCACGTGGTCCACTTGCCGGAGTCGATCTTAGATCCAGCGTTGTCGGTCTGGGCGATCACCGTAGCGCCGGCAGCAAGGGCAATCTCACAGCCCTCGACGACCTCGGGAGTGTTGCCACTATGGCTACAAGCGATGACCAGGGACTTCTCGCCCAGACGACGCGGACGCATGATATCGAACTCGCGAGCCGTATAGATATACGAAGTGAAGGTGGTTGCCTCGCGCTGCAGAAGCTCATGAGCCGGGATCAAATCGATCATGGAGCCGCCGCAAGCAATCCAGTAGACGCTGTCGAACTTGCCCTTCTCGGCAATTGCCTCTTTGATCAGATCGTGTGCGTTCATATCCAGTTCCTTTCTTGTTTGGCCGCAATCAATGACGTTGGTTGCGTGGCCGATAGTTGTTTTAGTCAATCAGATATTTCTCGAATGCGGCCATGTTCTTGGCATCTGCCGCCGCCGGGTCATCGTAGTAACGACCGTCCGTGATCTCCTGGCCCAGCATGCCGTCGAAACCATGGGCGTTGAGTGTGGCAACGAAGGCGTCCATATCGTGCTTGCCATCGCCCCACACCAGATGGCCATACGGGTCACCGTCGATAAAGTGCATCTCGTGAATTGCCCCATCACCAAAGGTGGCAAACCAGTCCTCGAGCGTCTCTCCAGCAACGCCCATCGCGGTTGTATCAACCATGGGCTGTAAGTACGGGCTCGCGACCTCGTCAATCATGCGCTTCGCATCGGAAACCGTCGTCACAAGGTTGCTCTCCTCGGGACGCAGGCTTTCCATCGTAAGCACCAGACCGTGCTCGCCGGCATACTCCGCCAGAATGGACAAGTGCTCGCGGCTGCGCTTCCAGGCTTCCTCGCGGTCCTCGTCCCAGTCGCCCCAGCCCGAGTTGACGGACATACGGTCGCACCCAAGTACCTCGGCAAGCTCAATGCCGTGCTTAAAGTACGCCAGGCTGCGCTGTTCATGCAGCGGTTTGCGTGCGCAGTACTGCCAAGGATAGACAACGTTCTCGGGGCACAGAGTACGATACCTAAGCCCACGATCTGCAGCCTTTTTCGCCAGGACCTCAGCCTCAAAGTAGCCCGTGTGGTCGAGCGTCACATGCGGCTCTGCGCACCACAGCTCAATGGACTCAAAGCCCAAACGCTGCTGCACATCAAGGAAGTAATCGAGCGACCACATGATGTAGTGGATATTCATGCCCGCAATCTGCTCGCGGCGCAGCGTCGGTTTGGATTCAGACATCTTATGCCTCCTTATTTCGATCGAACACGATTTGTCCGTCCGACATCGTCATATCAACCGCAAGATCGCGTGCGTCGCGATAATCGAGGTCAAACACATCCCGATCGAGCACGCAGATATCGGCAAGCTTGCCGACCTCGAGCGTACCCAGCTCGTCTTCGCGCATCAGATCGTACGCGCCCCCGGCAGTCCAAGCGCGCAAGAGCTCGACAAGCGTCAGCACGTTGGTCTCATTCACGGGCAGTCCGTCGTCGAAGTATCCGCCGCACGCACTGTAGATTGACTCGCCCAGGCTCGGAATCAGCAGCGGCAAATCCGTACCACAGCACACCGTGCATCCGGAATCCTCCATGCCGCGGCGATTCCAGCTGTGCAAAAGTCGTGTCTCGCCAATTTGTCGACGCATCATCGACAGGCAATCCTCGCGCCGGTCCAGCGTCAGAATCTGCGGATAGACCTCGCAAATTCCACCTAACTTGCCAAACTCGACAAGATCGGTCGGGTCAGAGTTCTCGAGATCGGTAATCGCATGGCGGCGAAGCATCCGTCCATGCTCGTCTCGAGGCAGCGAGGCATAGAGCGCCACGGTGCGACGAACGGCGCCATCGCCCTGGCAATGCAAGGAATATCGGAAGCCGTCAGCATCAATTGCACGCAGCTCGTTCTCAATCAGATCCCATTCGGGCTCCTCGACAACCGTCTTGCCGGCAGCGCCCGCATCGGCCGTGTCCTCATAGGGGTCAATCATCTCGGCAAGCCCCGCCCATACGCCGCGATCGGTCATACGGTTGAAGCCGGAAAAGCGAACGAACGATCCCCGGAAGCGCTCTCGTGCCTCGCGGGCATATGCCAGATTTGCACCGGCACCCACCGGCTGCGACATCATAGAGACGCGAACCGTCAGCTCACCAGATTCCTCACGGCGAGCCATTTCGTCGGCAAAGCCGTAGTAGTCATCAAACGCCATCTCCTTGATGGCGGTAACGCCGCGCTCGTTAAGCATGCTCATGTAGTCCGAATACCCGGCACGTACCTCGGGCAGCGCGAGGAAATCGCTCATCATGCGCCAGATCTTCTCGGCATAGCACGCCTGGGGTGTAAAGCCGTATCGCGCACTGACAGCAGCATTGAGAACGCAGGTCTCCGCTCCCGGCGTAAAGCAGACGACGGGGATATCGCCAAAACAATCGTCAAACACAGCTGCCGTATTTGCGTTCTCGACATCCGATGCCAACGTTTCGGGTAGGTTGTGGCCAAAAGCCGCCGCGCAATCCGGATGATCTTCTTTCCATGCACGCAAGAGCGACACAGCCTCTTTGGCATCGGCGATGCCGGACAGATCAGACCCCAACGTCCGCAGCGCCCAACCTGTATAGAAGGTATGCACATCGATCAGGCCAGGCATGACAGTGCGGTCGCCCAGGTCAACTACCTCGTCCGCCTGGGTCAAATACGAAGCTACCTCACACTTGGTGCCAACAGCCTCAATTCGATTGCCACGGACCGCTACGAAACCTTCAAACGGCAGGTCCCCCGTACCGGTAAAGACGCTCTTAGACGTCAGGACCGTCAAACGATCAGACATCACAACCACCTACACCGGAAGCATGCCAGAGATTGCCGTTACGATCAGGCCAAAGACAACCATGAAAATGAAGAACTTCCAAATGGTCTTCCACCATTGGCCAAACGAAATCCTAGCCACGGCAAGACCGGCGACCGTCATGCCCGCCACGGGGCTGATGGTGTTGATGGTCTGGTTGGCAAACTGGAGCGCGGTAACGGCCGCCTCGGGATTGAGGCCCATGAGCTCGGTCAGGGGGCCCATAACGGGCATGGTGAGTGCCGCCAGACCAGAACTCGAGGGAACCAGCAAAGAGAGCAGGCCAAGGACGATATACATAAACGTGGTGTAGACGGCGGCGGGTGCACCGGCGAGCGCAGTAGCGAGCGCCTGGAGGATGGTGTCGATGATCATGCCGCCCTCGGCGATGACCAGAATACCGCGAGCGATACCGATAACGATAGCGGCGTACGCAAAGTCGGCGAGACCCTTAACGAACTCCTCAGCAATCGTCTGCTGGTCAAGACCGCCCAGGATACCGGCAAGCAAGCCCATGCCAAGGAACACGGCGGAAATCTCATTCATGTACCAACCCTGGGTAACAAGACCCCAGACGATAATGCCCATACCGCAGGCAAAATCGATAAGCACGAGCTTCTGACGGATAGTGAACTCTTCCTCGATGGAGGCATCGGTCACGGAAAACTCGATACGCTTGAGTTTATCGTCCTCGTACGTAATGGACGACTCGGGGTTTTTCTTGACGCGCATAGCGTAGCGCATGGCCCATGCGATACCGACGGCAGTGAAGATGACCCAAGAAACGGCGCGCAGCCACAGCTGAGGATTGCCCTCGATGCCGATAATGCCCTGTGCGATCAAGACGTTAAACGGATCGATGGTCGAGGCACAATATCCCAGGTTAGGACCAAGGAAGCAGATGATGAATGCCGTCATCGAGTCATAACCGATACCCATCATGATGGGAATGAAGATGGCATAGAACGGCAGGGCTTCCTCAGACATACCAAACGTAGTGCCGCAAATGGACAGCAACGTCATCGTGATGGGAATGATGAGGATGTCCTTGTTCTTGAGCTTTTTAATCACACGGCTCATGCCGGCATTCAAAGCGTTGGTCTTGGTGATGATTGCGAACGATCCGCCAATCAATAAGACGAACGCAACGACGTCGGCAGCCTCCTGGATGCCCTTAGTAGGCGCTTGCAGGACCGCAAAGATATCCTGGCCCAGATTGATGGTCTCGCCGGTCTCGGAATCGGTGTAGTTCTTATCGACCTGCTCATAGGTTCCAGCAACGGCGACTTCACGCTCACCCGCCGCTGTCGAAATCGTCTTGCGCTGATACTGACCAGAAGGAACGATCCAAGTCAGGACCGCAAAGACAACGATCAGCAAGAACATGATCGTATAGACATGCGGTAATTTGAACTTAAAACGTCTGTTTGTCTTCTTCGCCTTCGTATCTGACATAGATACCTCCAAAGAACTCGAGACTGCATCGCATCTCGCTTCAACGTTTACGCAAGGCAAACGTTCTATGACGTCCCATAGATTACCAGCAGCTTTTCCCGTCATCAAGATAATTTCAAACTGATTGCCGCGACGCGGTTGAACGGTTGCGTTCGCGCCGTGAACGGTATGGAAACGCCCGATGAGATGATCCACCGGGCGTTTCCATTTGCAATGTCCTAGATGTCAAAACTGTAACGAGATCCAACGATCCGCTGACGACCGATGATAAACGGCCGCCGCTGCTCATCAAAGAAGAAGGCTTCCATATAAAACAAGGGTTCGCCAACGGGAACCGCCAGCAACCGAGCGACCTCGGGCGATGCGCACGCGATCTCGAGCGTGCACGGGTCGGTAAACGCAGGCGTCCGCCCCGTCCGGTTGCGCACGAACTCAAAAATGGATTGGTTAGATAGAGGTGCTGTTGATAGATAGGCGTTGTCCTCGTAAACGTATATGTTGTTCTCGAGCATGACGGGGACTCCATCGGCAGTACGCACACGCTCAACGCAAATCAAATCAGTTCCAACGGGAACACCAAAGAACTGCGCTTCGGTGGAATCCGCCGGCAGTATCTTCCTCGAAATGACGCGCGCCCCCGGTTCCATTCCATTAACGCGGCATGCGTCCGAAAAACTCTGGACATCATCCTTCTGGCGAATCTTGCGCTTGAGCTTGGGGGCATTGACAAACGTGCCTTTCCCCTGTCGCTTCGTTAGATAGCCCTGCTGGACGAGCTCCTCAATAGCGCGTCGCACGGTAACGCGGCCAACTTTATAGCTCTCAGCCAATTCAAATTCGTTGGGTATCCGCGCGCCCGCCTTGTAGGCACCGGAGTTGATTTCGTTTTTAATGATATCGATAACCTGCTGGTACAGCGGTATCGCTGCTTTACCGTCAGTTAGCCCTTCAGTCGGTGGCATATACCCTCTCCCAGCACAATTACGTCTAAAACGGGCTTAAGGGCATTCAACAAGTCCTTAAGCCCGCATTAGCTTAAAGTATGCTAGGTGTCGCACCAAAATGTCGGCTATTTACTCATCAGACCCGAAAAACGCGCAACTACCGCGCTCCTAAGAAAGCGTGAGCAGCTCCGGCAGCTGGTCGATAATCTTGTCCGCGGCATCCTGGCTAAAGCCAAAGCGCTCCTCGCGCTTGGCAATGACCGTCAGACCGGCTCGCTTACCCGCGGTAATACCCGGAACGGAATCCTCAACACAGCAGCAGCGATTCGCGGGCAGCCCCAACAGGTTCAGCGCATGCAGGTAGATGTCGGGCTCGGGCTTGCTCTCCTTAAACTGCTCGCCGCTCACCACATACTCAAAGGCATCCGACAGCCCGCACGCATTGAGTACTTCCTCGATGCTATCCATGGGAGACGAGCTGGCAAGCGCCACGCGAACGCCACGGCGCGGCAGCTCTCGAATCGTATCCACGGCGCCTGGGTTAATCAAAGCCTGATAGTCGCGCGGACGCTTATGCGCCCACTCGTCCCAACGGGCCAACGCTTCCTCGCCAGTGAAATGCCCCTTACCGGCGCGCTCAAACCAATCGACCAGCATATGCAGGAAGAACTGATGCGAGGTGCCGACTTGCCCATTCAACTCCTCTTGAGTCAGGTTAAGCCCAAGCTCCTTGGCAAACGCGGCAGTCTCGCCCAGGTAGTAATACTCGGTATCGACAATGACGCCGTCCATGTCAAAGACAACGGCGTCGAACGGAAATGCGGACACGGCACCCTCCCTAGCAAAAGGGCGCCTGTAAGCAGGCGCCCGAACCATGCATTATCGGCGATTCTAGCCCAGCAGCTTATCCAGCGCCACCGCAATACCGTCTTCGTTGTTATCGGCGGTCACCATCTGGGCTACAGCCTTAACCTCATCGACGGCGTTGCCCATGGCTACACCGGTGCCGGCCCACTCAATCATGGACTTATCGTTCTGGCCGTCGCCAAACGATACGACCTCGCTGGCATCGATGCCGAGCTTGGGCAGGGCACCCTCGAGCGCGCGGGCCTTGTCGATACCGGGCGCCGTGTACTCAAAGTACCAGTCGGCCGTAAACATGCCCGAAAGCGTTTGCTTAAAGGGCGCATACATCTCCTCGTAATGCGCCTGCAGATAGGCCGGATCGCCTGCCGTCAGCAGCTTGTCCACGGGATAAGTGTCCACGACCTCATGCAAGCTCTCGACCTCGCGAATCTTAAGGTCGCACGCATCGCGCTCGTATTTGACGATGTTTTTCTGCGAGCCGTCAGGCAGCGTGATCATGCAATGGTACGAGTCCTCGACGTGCAAATCGCGACCGAGCGAAATCATAGGGATCACGTCATAGTTTTGCAGATGATCAATCAGACGGTGCAGTTCGTCAGCCGGCATGGCTTGGTCAAAAAGGACCTCATCGGTCTGAGCGTCGACCACATGCGCGCCATTAAAGGCAACTAACAGACCGTCATGGTTCTGAAGGTCGAGCTCCTGCGCCAAGGCATGCAGCCCCCATGCGGGACGACCCGAAGCCAAGATAAGCTTAATGCCCGACTCCTGCGCCGCGAGCAGTTTCTCGCGCGTACGCGGGCTGATGACCTTTTGGTCGTTGGTGAGCGTACCGTCGATATCCATTGCGATGGCTTTGATTGCCATATATGCCTCCCTGACATTGAACAACCTTGTCTGAGCCATCATACAGAACACCCACGGCGGCGTTGTTTGCAACGGGAAAAATGTCATATTGTCCCAAACATGAACGGCGCGCCTTCGACGATTGCGATGCCCGTCGAGGCGCCTCCCGATACATTCCATCCTATCCAAATAGCAAAGGGCCCGCATCCCAACGGATACGGGCCCTTGTCGGCTATGCGTTAGTTTTCGCAGCGAATCCTACTTGCGGTGAGCTCGGTAGAACTCGATGAGCGCCTGGGTCGAAGCGTCCTGTTCGGCCTTGGCGGCGTCGTCGTGGAAGGCCGGGGTGATCTGCTTGGCAAGCTGCTTGCCAAGCTCGACGCCCCACTGGTCGTAGGAGTCGATGCCCCAGACCGTGCCCTCGACAAACGTGATGTGCTCGTACAGGGCGATGAGCTCACCAAGCGCGAACGGGGTCAGCGTGTCGCCAAAAATCGAGGTCGTCGGACGGTTGCCCTCAAAGCAGCGGGCCGGGACGATCTGCTCGGGCGTGCCCTCGGCACGCACCTCATCGGCCGTCTTACCAAAGGCGAGCGCCTTGGTCTGGGCCAGGAAGTTGCCCAGGAACAGCTCGTGCACGTCCTGACCGCTGTCGGTCGCAGGGTTGGCGGTATTGGCAAAGGCGATGAAATCGGCCGGGACCACCACGGTGCCCTGGTGCAGCAGCTGGTAGAAGGCGTGCTGACCGTTGGTGCCGGGCTCGCCCCAGAAGATCTCGCCGGTATCGGAGGTCACAGCGCTGCCGTCCCAGCGGACATGCTTGCCGTTGGACTCCATGGTGAGCTGCTGCAGGTAGGCCGGGAAACGGTGCAGATACTGGCAGTACGGAAGCACGGCGTGGCTCTTGGAACCGAAGAAGTTGACGTACCAGACGTTGAACAAACCCATCAGCGCGACGGCATTGTTCTCGAGCGGCGTGTTGCAGAAGTACTCGTCGATGGCGTGGAAGCCCTCAAGGAACTGCTGGAAACGCTCGGGGCCGAGCACGACGATCAGCGACAGGCCCACGGCGGAGTCGACGGAGTAGCGGCCGCCGACCCAGTTCCAGAAACCAAAGGCGTTAGCCGGGTCGATACCGAAAGCCTCGACCTTCTCGAGTGCGGTGGAAACGGCGACGAAGTGCTTTGCCACAGCCTCGGCGTTCTGCTCATCGGAGCCATCGATGGCGCCCTGAGCCTTGAGCTGCTCGAGCATCCAGGTCTTGACCTCGCGGGCGTTGGTGAGGGTCTCGAGCGTGGTGAAAGTCTTGGAGACGATGATCACGAGCGTGGTCTCGGGATCGAGGCCCTTGAGCTTCTCTGCCTGATCGTTGGGGTCGATGTTGGAGATGTAGCGGCAATCGATACCGGCGTCGGCATAGGGACGCAGGGCCTCGTAAGCCATGACCGGGCCCAGATCGGAGCCGCCGATGCCGATGGACACCAGGTGCTCGATCTTTTTGCCGGTAACACCCTTCCACTCACCGGAGCGCACGCGCTCGGCGAAGGCATACATGCGGTCGAGAACCTCGTGCACGTCGGCGACGACGTCCTGGCCGTCGACGATGAGCTGGCCCTTCTCGCCTGCCGGGCGGCGCAGCGCGGTGTGCAGGACGGCGCGGTCCTCGGTGGTGTTGATGTGCTCGCCGGAGAACATGGCGTCGCGGCGCTCCTCGAGCTTCACCTCGCGGGCAAGATCGCACAGCAGCTTGACGGTCTCATCGGTCACCAGGTTCTTGGACAGATCGAAGTGAAGGTCGCCGGCGTCAAAGCTCAGCTTGTTCACGCGGTCGGCGTCAGCGGCGAACCAGGCCTTGAGGTCGATACCCTCGGCCTCGAGCTTCTCCTGATGAGCCTCGAGCGCCTTCCAAGCGGCGGTCGACGTAGCGTCGATAGGTGCGGCAACAGTTGCCATAAAGTCCTCCTCAGCATACGGGCGCAAGCCTCCATGCGCCCGGATAATCAGATAGTCCTATTCTAGCGCAGGTCAAGACTACAATCAGCGAGCGTTGCCAATCCGCCCCCCAACGGCAACCGACCAAAAAGGGACAGGTTTATTTTGGCAGGTCAAACGCTTTACCAACCAAAAATAACCTATCCCTTTATGGTAAATATTAGGCCGCGGCGCACACACTGCCGAGCAGCTCGCGCAAGGGCGAGCCGATACCCTCCAGCAGTTCGGGAGCGATGATGGCGAAAACGGGAACCTCGCCGGCACCCACAACGGCGGGCACTTTTCCCTCGGAGACGATGCATCCGTAGGGAACAAAGCCGTCCTCGCCGGCATCGAGCACGGCCATGCGACGAGCGAGTTCGCGCGCAAAGCCCGCCGTATCGGCATCGCCGATCGCCAGGACAAAGTCCACGCCCTCATCGGTCGCCAGGGCTACGGCCTCATCGACCAAATCGTCTCCCCCGTCGCCCCCGACCAAGCCGCAACGAAAGAGCACGCGTTCGAGCAGGGCGCGATCGAGCGAGCCCAGCGCCGCCGAAACGAGCTCATCACGCG
>CAUBMI010000032.1 GCA_958436995.1 uncultured Collinsella sp. | reverse complement strand
AGGTGCGGGAACGGCCTATTTGCTCAATGTGTTCGGCTGAGATCGGAAATCAACCGAGCCAGCCGGCGAAAGGATAGAAGTAAACTGTCCCTGGAAATTGCCGAGATAAACGCTTTGGTCAGAAGCACTTGGCCCCATCAATCCATCGGAGGCTCTCCCAACAAAGCACATCTCCGAAACAGATTTCCGGCCATCTGACCCAAAATATTGAGTCGACAGGACTGAGAAGGCATCTAGAGGGGCGGCGCATTTAAAGAATAAGGCGGTCCATGGCAAAAAAGCGTGCACCCCTTGGGGTGACGGAGCTCCAGGGGCGCACATATAGATTTACGTTAGCGGGACAACCGCCCACCACGTTCGGCCAAAGCCAGAATCGGCATCATTTGGCGCGGGGTCTTTGCTGCAAGATCGGCATGTTCGAGCAGCTTTCGATCGTTTGTCACCAAGTAATCGACCTGCGCACGCTTGCACGCGGCGAGCACCAAGTTGTCCTCGTAATCGCGATGGAGCGCTAAGTATTTGTCGGCCAGCCAAAGGTCCGACGCATCTGCACCCACGGCCGTGGCGTTTTCGGTCATGTTCCGAACAAACGCCAACGCCGCATCGCCAATTGCGCGGGCAGACGCCTCGTCGAGCGCTGCCCCACTGGCAAGAACGCTACGCTTCAGCTCGTGTTGGACAACGTACAGCACGTCCTTGGCGATATGCACCGGAAAGAACAGCAATGCCCCCGTCTCCGCCGCCTGCCCAATAAACGCACGCGCGGCAAGCGACTCAGCATGGTCGACGCAAAACGAATCAACCCATACGTTGGCATCCACCATTATCTTGAGAGGCGCCCCGCTCACTGGATCATCCCCTTTTGGCGATAATGCTCATCCATGGCGTCGGAATAGATTGCGTCCCAATCGCGATCGTCAGATACGGGCGACGTAGCGATGCCCAGGTCCGCGTAAAGCTGATCCGCCGCCGCCCATGATGCGGCGAACGGCGTATCGGGCGCGACGGTCTGCTGCCGGTCGTCGACGGCCGCAAGCACTTCCTCGCACGAACCACCGCCCTGCGCGACCTTGGCCACCACCTTTTTGATGAGCTCGGGCAGTGACCCGCCCGAAAGCCGCAGCACCTCCTCGGCACGGTTCTTGACCTGGCGATCTACGCGAACGTTCACCTGCGCCATGCCGCTAACAGCACCCACGTCGATCCCGCCCCCTTCAATTGCTAGCCATGCTAGCACCACTATATAGAGAAGCTAGCACTTGGTCAAACGCAAAAGGCCTGCGCCCGGACGACACCGATGCCGTCTGGGCGCAGGCCAGATAACGTGGGCGAACACGTCTGCTAACGCAGGTAAGCCTTCGCGTTGCTCAGGCTGTAGGCAATCGTCGAGCCGTTGTGCAGCAGTGACGACGTCTGCGGGGTAATCGCGCCGGTAATACCCAATGCCAACAGCGCCGAGTTGGTGAGCATCACCTTAGAGTAGGAGCTCGTCAGACGATCAATGAGACCCTGGCTCATGCGGCGCAAACGCACGATCGCGGCCAGATCCGTGTCGGTCAGGATGATATCGGCGACCTCCTTGGCGATGTCGCTTCCGCCACCCATTGCCAGCCCCACGTCGGCCAAACCGAGTGCCGGCGAATCGTTGACGCCGTCGCCCACCATGGCAACGTGGCGCCCCTCACCCTTAATGCGCTCCACATAGGCGTACTTGTCCTCGGGCAGCAGCTCGGCCTTAAACTCGTCGACACCCGCCTCGCGCGCAATGCGCTCGGCCGTGCGCTCCGAATCGCCCGTGAGCATAACGACATGCTTGACGCCCAGCGCATGTAGGTCGGCGATGGCCTCACGGACGCCGGGCTTGAGCGGATCCTCGATGCCGAGCACGCCGACGACCTTGTCGTCGACCGCCAGATACAGCGGCGACAGGCCTTGCATCTGGAGCTCGATTTGCTCCTTGATGTCGGACTCGAGCTGCGCACCCTCGTCCTCAAATACAAAGTGCGCCGAACCGATAATGGCGCGACGCCCCTCGATGGACGAAGCGATGCCGTGCGCCACGATGTACTCGACCGCGGCATGGCGTTCGCGGTGCTCGAGCCCGCGCTCGAGGGCGGCGTTGACCACGGCACGCGCCACCGGATGCGGAAAATGCTCCTCCAAGCAAGCGGAAAGGCGCAGGACCTCGTCCTTGCTCCAGCCATCTGTCGTCAGCACGCAAGCCAGGCGCGGCTGCGCCTCGGTAAGCGTGCCGGTCTTATCAAACACGATGGTGTCAGCCTTGGCAAACGACTCAAAGTACTTCGCGCCCTTGACCATGACGCCCATCTTGGCGGCATCGCTCATGGCGGTCATGACGGCGACGGAACCCGTGAGCTTGAGTGCGCACGAGTAGTCGACCATCAGCGCCGCCGAGGTCTTGATAAGGCTGCGCGTGGTGAGCGCAACCAGGCCCGCGAGCAGGAAGTTCCACGGGACGATCTTGTTGGCGAGGTCCTCCATATGCGACTGGCCCTCGGATTTGAGCGAGTCGGCCGTCTGCACGAGCGAGACGATCGAGCGCAGTTTGGTCTGCGCCGTGTTGGCGCGCACGCGCACCAAGATGCTGCCGTCTTCCACGACGGTACCGGCGAACACGTCGTCGCCCACGCTGCGCTCAACGGCCAGCGGCTCGCCGGTCAGGGTCGCCTGGTTGACCATAGCGCTCCCCCGCTCGACGACACCGTCGATGCAAATGGACATGCCAGTGCGCACGGCGACCAGATCGCCGGGCTCGAGCTCGGTCGCAGCAACGCTTACCTCGGTGTCGCCGACAACCTTTTGCGCCTTGTCGGGTACATCGAGCAGCGAGTTGATGAGCTCGTTTTCGCTCATGGCGCGGGTGTAGTCCTCGAGCAGCTCGCCCACGTTGAGCAGGAACATTGTCTGGCCCGCGGTGTCGACATCACGCTTGACGAACGAAATGCCGATGGCCGAAGCGTCGAGCACGGGAACGGTCAGGCGCAGCTGCGCGAGCTCACGGAGGGCGGCACGCAAAAATGCCATGTAACCGGCCACGACAAACACCGCACGCAGAGGCGTCGGCAAGAACCAGCGGCGCGCGTAGTGGGCGCCGACGAGTGTCGCCAGGTCCATAACGAGTTTGTGCTTGCGCGGCTCAAGCTGCATCACATAGCCCGACTTGGCATCGGCGATAGCTTGAGCATCGAGTGCGCCCAAGACGTCGAGCACGCTCGCGCGACGTGGCTCGTCGTATTCGAGCGCCATCTGGCCAATACGGCCATATACGCGCACCTTGTGCACGCCGTCGATATCGCCGCTGAGCTTAAGAAGTGCATCGAGATCGCTCTCTGGCACAGGACCCGCCAATTGAAGACGGGTCCTGCCGGGGATCTCGCTGATAATCGAGAATCTCATAGTTTGTGCCTGGGAGCGTTACTCGGCTGCCTCGTCAGCAGCGGCCTCGCTCTGGGTGATGTAGGCCGCCTCGGCAACCATGTCGTCGACATTAGCCTTGGCCTGCTCGACCATGTCCTGGTAGCCGTTCTTGATGCGCATGCCGCACGCGATACCCTGCACGCAGGCGTTCTTTACCGGAGCGCTGGTGAGCAGCTTGATGCCAGCCGTACCAAGCAGAAAACCGCCACCAACAAGCAGGGTGTTGAACGTGGACTTCTTCATGATGTCTCTCCCTTTTGCCGCATTGGACGCGGCACGGTGCCTCAGCACCCGAGTAAACAAGTTTGCTCGAGCACGCTTTTGAAATACCTTAATTCTATCTAACTATCTAGGTCAGCCATGGCTAACCTTTTGAAAATTAACGATGCGGAGTAACCGATTGTCAATGTGACAAAGGGACTATCCCTTTGTCACATTCTTACAGCTGCCAGGTAGCTGCTTCCTTTTGCAGCGCCACCATGCGGGCGAATTCTCCACCTGCCGCCTTGAGCTGCGCCGGAGTGCCCTGCTCGGCAACCACACCATCCTTGAGTACAACGATTTTGTCGGCATTTTCTACCGTACGCATACGGTGGGCAATAACGATAACCGTCTTACCTGTAAGCAGACGGGAGAGTGCCTGCTGTACCACGGTCTCGTTCTCCACATCCAAACTCGCCGTCGCCTCGTCCAACAGCACGATAGGCGCGTCTTTGAGCAGCGCGCGGGCGATGGAAATGCGCTGGCGCTCTCCGCCGGACAGCTTGGAGCCGTTCTCGCCAATCATCGTGCCATAGCCCTGCGGCATGCGGCTCACAAACTCGTCGCAGTTGGCGGCACGCGCGGCAGCAAGCACTTCCTCATCGGTGGCATCACGACGCCCGAGGCGGATGTTTCCCATCACCGTGTCGTCAAAGAGCAGCACGTCTTGGAACACAATGGCGTAATCACGCAGCAGTACCTCGGGATCGACGCTTGCAACATCCACACCGCCCACGGTAACCTTGCCCGCGGTGGCATCCCAAAAGCGCGCGGCAAGGCGGCTCACCGTGGACTTACCGGAACCCGAAGGACCGACCAGCGCCGTAACTTCGCCTTCCTTGGCGGTAAAGCTCACATCGGTAAGAACTTTCTCGCCGGCGCGGCCGTCCTCGCCCGCACCATAGCCAAATGCCACGTGATCGAACGCCACATCGTGGCCCACGGGCTCAAATTTCTCGCTACCCCGCGCCACAGGCTCTTCCATGATGGAACGCATGCGCTTGGCAGACGACTCGGCGGCAAACAGCTCGGACATTAACATTAACGCCTGGTCAAAGGGTGCATAGATACGGCTCACCATAAGCAGGAAGGCAAACATCACCAAAAAGTCGACCTGGCCGGAGGCGACCATCGCAGCGCCCGTGACCAACGTGGTGGCAATCCCCAGGCGCAGGATGGCAAAGGCGGAGTTGACCAAAAGCCCGTTGGCGAGCTCGCCTTTGGTGGTCTCGCGCTCCTCGGCATCGATCACGGCGTTGAGTCCCTCAAGATAATGGGCCTCCTGGTTGGTGGCGCGGATCTCGCGCACGCAGTCGAGCGTCTCCTGGATCGCCTCGGTGACCTTGACCTTCTCGGCGCGCACGCGGTCGAACACCGGGGTCATGGGCCCGCGTGTCAGATACAGCACGGCAAAGGCCACGGGCACGCTCCAAAACGCCGCAATCGCCAGCTGCCAGCAAAAGAACAGCGACGCCACGAACACGATGGCACTTGCGATGATGGCACCCCAAAGCTCTCCCAGCACATGACTGTAGGCATGCTCCATAGTCTGAACGTCGCCCATGATGGTTTCGGTTAGATCGGCCAGATCACGACGGCCGAAAAACGACAACGGCAGTTTGCGCAAGCGCTCGGCAATCCCCATGCGCTGCTTGCCGCATTCCTCGTAAAAGATGCAGTAGGTGTAGTAATACTGCTGCCAGTTAGAGGCAAAGAGCATCACGAAAAAGACCAGGAGACCGCCCACGATAGGCAGTGCACTCGGCAGATCGGCCCCACTGGCGAGATGCTCGACAAAGCCGGCCATGACCAGGAATAAAAAGCCCATGCCGGCCATGGTAATGAGATTGGTGAGCGTGGTCCAGAAAATGCCGCGTTTTACGCCGGCGACGCCTTTATCGGATAGGAAATACTTCTTTTGGAATGAGGCGAACATTTATGCCTCGCCTCCCTTCGTGACGGCGGCATCCGCGGTCGCTGCAGTGATTTTCCAGCTCGCGGCCTGTTCGTATTCGGCCCACATCTTGGCGTATAGACCCTTTTGGGACAGCAGCTCGGCATGGGTGCCGGCCTCCTGCACGCTGCCCTGGTTGAGCACCACGATTTGGTCTGCGCCCACTACAGTCGAGAGTCGGTGCGCGATCATAATGACCGTGCGACCCGCCGCCAGCTTGCTAAAGGCGCGCTGGATGAGCGCCTCGTTCTCGGGGTCGGCAAACGCTGTGGCCTCATCGAGCACCACGATAGGCGCGTCTTTAAGGATTGCGCGGGCGAGTGCCACGCGCTGGACCTCGCCACCCGAAAGGTACGCCCCGCCGGCGCCGAGCATGGTGTCGATGCCCTGCGGGAGCTTGGCCACGATATCGTCGCACTGGGCCGCGGAGAGGGCCGCGCGCACTTCGTCGTCAGTGGCTCCAGGCTTGGAGGCGCGCACGTTGTCGGCAAGTGTTTGTCGGAACAGCTGGTTGGTCTGAAACACGAAGGCAACCTGGTCCATAAGCTCGTGGGGATCCATGTCGCGAACGTCTACGCCGCCTACGAGCACGCGACCCGCGGAAACATCCCAAAAACGCGGGATCAGGCTTGCGCAGGTTGACTTACCGCCGCCCGAGGGACCAACCAACGCAAGGGTGCTACCTGCGGGAACGCTAAAGCTCACATGATCGACGGCAGGCGCCTCAGCACCCTCGTAGGTAAAGCTCACGTCCTCAAAGCGCACATCGCTGCCAGCGGGGTGCTTGGGTTGAGCGGGCACGGAGAGCTGCTTGGAATCCATAACGCTTCGGATGCGAGCCAGCGAATCAGCACTCATCTGAGACGCCTCGCCCACAAACATAAGCTTGGTCATGGCCGTCGGCACCACGGCCGAAAAGATCGCGTAAAACGTAAAATTGACCATAAAGTGCGCGAAGTCCGTCTCGCCCGGCGCCAGCAGCAGCGCCACGGGCAAAAGAAATGCCACAAGGCCGTTGAGCGCAGTAAGGTTGAGCACCTGCGGACCCCGGCAAAACGTACCCGCATAGTTTTGCGCCATATCGGCGTATTCGGCGATCGCATCGTGGAACGCCTTAAAGGAGTAGACCGTCTGCTGGAATACCTTGACCACGGGGATGCCGCGTACGTATTCGGTGCCGGTCTTGTTCATCTTGACCAGCGCGCCCATGTAAGCCTTCATAAACTCGGCGCCCTTGCCGCTCATCATGGTGGCCATGGCGCAAAACGAAACGACGACCGAGATTAAGCATGCCGCGCCCAAGCGCCAATCGAGGGCGAAAAGCAGCACGAGCAAGCCCACGACCATGGCGGCGGCGCCTGCGATATCGGGCAGCATGTGTGCGAGCAAAGTCTCGGTGGAGGCGGCGCATCCGTCTACAACACGACGCAGCTCACCGGTGGCGTGCGTGTCAAAGTAGCCAAGCGGCAGCTTAAGCAGGTGCTCGCTCGTAGTCTTGCGGATATTGGACGCGCAGCGAAACGCAGACAGGTGCGTGCACATGAGCCCCACGAAATAGACCACGATGCTTGCCAGCGCAAACCCCACGGCCCACCAGCCATACGTCGCGATATCGCAGGCTTCGCTCCAGTTAGGTGCCACGGCGATCAGATCGCGCGCGACAAGCCAAATGCACACGTACGGGCCAAAGCTCAGCAGCTGCGAGAGCGCCGAGAGGGCCATGCCCAAATATGTTAGGAATTTACGGTCGCCGGCATATGCAAGCAGCTCGCCGATGCCGCCACCTTCCTTTTTCGATCCCTTTGCCATGAGATTCCTTTCTAACGGCTTGAGAGTTAACCGTAAGAAACTTATCATGGGCGTGTTAGCCATGGCTCACAATCGAGCCAGGCGTGGACGTTTCTGTAAAGGAAAGGGACGCTTTTGCAAATACGGCGGGCAGCGACCGACATAACCGAGCTCTACGCACCGCAGTTTGAGCAGTTTGGCCTGGAGCTTACCGGCAAGGGCGCCGTCTTTACCGGCGAGGTGGCAAACGATCGGGCGCACGGACGCGCATGGATCATGCCCCTTTCCCCCACCTGCATCGTCATGGAGCATTTCATTACCCCGACACACAACATGCTCTTGGCCGAGTACACACCCGAACCGTACGCGTGCGTGAGCGAGGTCAGCGCGCCCACGCTCATATGCATGCCCAAGGCTGGCATAACGCCTGCGAACCTTAAGCCACTGCGCGGGCCGTGGCCGAACAGCGCGGTGTGCAGCTTTATCCAAGATAGCTGCGGCGAGGAGCTAAGTCCGCTGTTTGCAGGGCAGCTTTATCACTCGCGCTCGGTGCTCTTTTTGCCTGGATATTTTGACGAACTGGAGCACCGCTATCCCACCGAGTTCGCGGGAATCTTTGAGGCGTTTGCCGAGCCGTGGCACGAGGAAGCGACGTCTGCCATCTGCCACACACTACGCCGAATCAACGAGGACCGCGCTCGCGCCGTAGGCGGGCATGTCTATATGCAGGGCATCGTGGAGACCATGGTCGCGGAGCTCGCCTGTTCGCGCGCGGCCCACAAGCAGGCGCGGCAGGCGGCAGACACACGCGTCAGCATAACCATTGCCGAAGAAGCAACGGCAATGATTGAGCGCGCGCTCGACAAAGGCAGACGTGTGGGTATCAACGAGGTGGCCGAGAGGCTCTACACAAGCCGCTCCAAGCTATGCGCCACCTTTAAGGCCCAAACTGGCGAGTCCCTGGGCGCCTACATTCGCAGACGTCGTATGGAGCGAGCACAGGACCTTTTGGCCGATAGCTCGCTCACGATAGCGCAGGTCGCAGAGCGTCTAGGCTACCCTCAGCAGGCCGCCTTTGCCCAAGCCTTCAAGCAACACACCGGCACCACCCCCACCGCTTGGCGCTCCCAACATATATAAAGAATGAAGGCGCCAACGGCGCCCTCATTCGCCAAATTCCATTCAGCCCCGCCTGACCCGAACGGCCGAGTCGTTACGGAACCGAGGGGCCGGGCGCAGGGCCTTGCCTCTCAATGAGTTCCGCACGAACAGGAGGCGCCAGTGGCGCCTCCGTCGTGAGTCAGGACTGTCCGAAATTGAGAGGCAAGGCCCTGCGCCCGGCCCCTCGGTTCCCGTTTACGAGAGCGACGTTCTCAGCAACTCGTTGAAGAGCTTCGGGTTGCCCTTGCCGCGGCTCGCCTTCATGCACTGGCCCACCAAAAAGCCGATGACCTTCTGGTTGCCGTCACGATACTGCTGTGCCTGATCGGCACAGTTTGCCAGCACCTCGTCCACGATCGGCTGCAGCGCGCCGGCATCGCTCACCTGACGCATACCGCGCTCGTCGACGATCTTATTGGGGTCGTCGCCGGTCTGGGCCATGGCCTCAAAGACCTCGTGCGCCTGGTTGGAGCTGATGGCGTCGGTCGCCAGCAGCTTAGCCAGCGCTGCCACCTGAGCCGGCGCGATGCCGGACTCGGCGAGCGACACACCCGCTCCCTTAAGGTAGGCGATCATCTCGTTGACCAGCAGGTTTGCGACCGTCTGGGCCTCCTTGCCAGCCATACCGGCAGCGGCGGCCTCAAAGAACTCGGCAAACTCCGGGTCGCCGGCAATCTGCTCGGCGTCGGCCGTCTTAATGCCAAAGTCGGCCTCAAAACGAGCGCGCTTGGCATCGGGCAGCTCGGGGATCTCGCCACGGCAACGATCGATAAACTCGTCGTCCAGGTCGAACGGCGCCAAGTCGGGATCGGGGAACAGACGATAGTCGTCGGCCGTTTCCTTCACACGCATGACCACGGTGCGCTTGCGGCTGGGCTCCCAGTGGCGGGTCTCCTGATAGATGATGCCGCCCTCCTCGAGCACCTCGGCCTGACGGCAGATCTCGTAGGCAAGGCCGTCATGCAGGCTCTTAAACGAGTTGAGGTTCTTGAGCTCGGTCTTGGTACCCAGCTTGGTCTCGCCGCGGCGGCGCAGCGACACGTTGCCATCGCAGCGCATGGAACCCTTCTCCATGGAGCAGTCCGAAATGCCCAGCGTCACAAAAATGCGGCGGAGCTTCTCCATAAACAGGCGAGCCTCCTCGGGCGTGCGCAGATCGGGCTCAGTCACGAGCTCAATCAAAGGCGTGCCGCAGCGGTTGTAGTCGACGAGCGACTCGGCCGCGGCGGTAATGCGGCCCTCGGCACCGCCCACGTGCACCATCTTGGCGGCGTCCTCTTCCATGTGGATGCGCAGGATGCGAATGGGCACCGTGTAGGAACCGTCTTCGCGACGCTCGGGCATCTGCAGGTTGGACGCGTCATAGCTGGCCAGATGGCCGGCACGCTGATTGCCCTCGCGCATGGTCGACGTCATGGACGTGGACAGGCCCTCGGCGTTGGCCGAGGCGCTCGCCAGACTCTGGGCCTCGGCCTCGCCAAACGCGCAGTCGGGGCGCTCGGCGGCACCGCGACCGGTCACATCAAGATCCAGGTGGCCGTACATGGCAAAGGCGACCGGGCCCTGCGTGGTCTGGAAGTTCTTGGCCATATCGGGATAGAAGTAGTGCTTGCGGTAGAACATCGAGTGGCGCTGGATCTCGCAGTTGGTGGCCAGACCCGCCTTGACGATGCTCTCGATAGCGCGCTTGTTGGGCACCGGCAGGGCACCGGGCAGGCCCAGGCACACCGGGCACACGTTGGCGTTGGGCTCGTCATCGTGGCTGAGCTTGCAGTTGCAGAACATCTTGGTATCGAGTGCGGTGAGCTCGGTGTGGATCTCCAGGCCGATCACGGCCTCCCAATCCTGCAGGACCTCGGAAAGCTCCTTCATTACAGCTCGCCTCCCTTCCCGGCAAAATCGGGCGCGACGGAAAGCACGGGCGCGCCCGTGGCGGCATCGGCAAAGCCGCGCTCCAGGGCGCGGGCAAACGTGAGCAGCTGACGGTCCTTAAACGCCGGGCCCACCAGCTGGGCAGAAACGGGCAGCTGAGTGTCCTCGCCCAGGCCCAGCGGCACCGAGATGCCGCCGTTGCCGCAAATGTTGAGCGAGATGGTGTACAGATCGGAGAGATACATCTGCGTGGGGTCGCTGATCTCGCCAAACTTAAAGGCCGTGCGCGGCGAGGCGGGCATGAGGATGGTGTCCACCTTGGCATACGCGGCGTCGTAGTCCTGCGTGATGAGCGTGCGGGCCTTTTGCGCGGCGTAGTAGTACTTGTCGTACACGCCCGAGCTCAGCAGGTAGGCGCCGAGCATCTGACGGCGCTTGGCCTCGGCGCCAAAGCCGTGGGCGCGCGAAAGCGAGCTCTGGTCGGACAGGTTGGCGCAGCCCTCCTCCTGATAGCCGTAGCGAATGCCGTCGAAGCGGGCCAAGTTGGAGAACGCCTCGGCCGGGCCGATGACGTAGTAGGCGGCGATGGCGGCGTCCAGGTGCGGCAGGTCGACCTCGACCAGCTCGGCGCCCTGGTTCTGCAGCTCCTGGGCGGCACGCTCAACAGCGGCCTTGACCTCGGGCGTCAGGCCCTCGGCCTCCATAAACGCGGGGATGATGCCCACGCGCTTGCCCTCGATGTTGTCGTTGAGGTGCTCGGTAAAGTCGACGGCGCAATCCTGGTTGGTGCAGTCGTACGGATCGTGGCCCGCACCGGTAAGCGCGTTCATGGCCAGTGCGACATCCTCGACCGTGCGGCCAAAGGGGCCCACCTGGTCGAGCGACGAGCCAAAGGCGACCACGCCGTAACGGCTCACGGCGCCATACGTGGGCTTAAAGCCCACCACGCCGCAAAGGCTCGCCGGCTGGCGAATGGAGCCGCCGGTATCCGAGCCCAGCGAGAGCGCGACCTCGCCCGCGGCGACGGCAGCAGCAGAGCCGCCCGAAGAGCCGCCGGGCACGCGCTCGGTATCCCAGGGATTGTTGGTACGGTGGAACGCCGAGCTCTCGGTAGAGCTACCAAAGGCAAACTCATCCATGTTGGCCTTGCCCATGGGCAGGCAGCCGGCATCGAGCATGCGCTGGACGCAGGTGGCGGTGTAGACGCTCTGGTAGTCCGCGAGCATGCGGGAAGCGCAGGTGGTGCGCGTGCCCACGAGGTTCATGTTGTCCTTGATGGCCAGCGGCACGCCCGCGAGCGGGGGCAGCGGCTTGCCTGCGGCACGGTCGGCATCCACGCGCGCAGCGGCCTCGAGCGCAAGCTCGGGCGCCACCTGCAGGAATGCCTGGACCCCGCCCTCGCGCGCCTCGATGGCGGCAAGGGAGGCCTGGGCCACCTCGGTAGCGGTAAAGTCGCCGGCGGCAACGCCTGCGGCGATCTGGGCGGCGGTAAAGGAATCGAAGCTTAGCGCCATTACTCGCTCTCCCCCTCTCCCAAAATGGACGGCACGCGAAAGTAGCGGTCGCGCGCGCTGCCGGCGTTTTCGAGCGCAATGTCGAGCGGCAGGTCGCGCTCGGGCTCGCGCAGATCATCGCCCATCACGTTGGACAGGCTTCCGATGGGATGGAACGTGGGCTCCACGTCGGGCAAGTCATATTGCAAGACGGGCTCGAGCATCTGGACGGCGTCGTTCATGTAGGACGTCATCTGGGTGAGCTCGTCATCGGTCAGTGCGATCTTTGCGTACTCGGCGATGCCTCGCACGTCTTTCTCGCTGAGTGCCATAGGCGCTCCCTTCCGCATAACAGTTAAACCGCTCTAGTATACAGGGCAACGCCGCTTGGAGCAGGTGCTTTACCCAAATGCAGCGAAAACGTAACGAGGGCGGCGGGCTGGCAGGTAATGGGCTGGCGATTCTGCAGCGAAACCGCACCGTCCGTAGCGAAAACCGTCTCGCCCATAACGAAAACCGCGCCGTCCACAACGAAGACCATCACAACATTCGACGCTTTTCGCCAAAATCGAGATTTTCATCGAATGTTGTGATGGTTTGGAAGTCCCGACCGCCACAAAGGTGCCTGTCCCCATTGCGGTGGTTCTGGAGAATGTCTTATGCCGAGGCCTTGGTCTTGCGGCGCTTGCGGACCGCGTGGATCACGATGTCCAGCAGCAACAGCACAATGGCTACGACCACAATGAGGACGGCAAACTCGCGCTTGCCCCAGTGGCGGCCAGCCAGCGACTTTTGCCTGTCGACGTCCTTCTTGCTGTACTTGGTGCGAACGCAATGCACCAGCAGGCGATGGTCGTTCACACCGTAGGGTGTGCAGGTAACGAGCGTCACCTTGTCGGCGCCGGGCTCGATGGTCAGCGACTCCATCTCCTCGGGCAGCACCACTTCGGAGTCGACCACTTTATAAGCGAGCGTCTTGTTCATGGTGTGCAGCAGCACCAGGTCGCCGGGTTCCAGCGAGTGAATATCGTCGAACATGCTCAGGTTGCGCATGCCCGAGTGCGCGGTGAGCACGCAATGCGTCGAGGCGCCGCCCACCGGCAGGCTCGTGCCCTCCAGGTGGCCGACGCCGGCCATAAGGACTTCCTCGCTCGTGCCGTGGTAGATGGGCATGCTCACGTCGATGGAGGGGATCTCGACCCAGCTCATCATGGGGTCGCGGTCAAAGATGAGCTGCTGAGCGTAGGGCTCGATCTGATCGGCGGGGAGCTCGGTGGCCTCGCCCGCCAGCTGCTCGTTAAAGGAGCGCGCCTGGAGCAGGATGCGCTCGCGCTCCTCTTCCGAAAGCGCGTCCACGGTGCTGGACACGGTGCTGATCTGGTTGAACACGCCCGAGGCCTCGAGCCGGTCCAAGATCCACGGCCAGGTCATAAGGCCCACGCCAATAAGGATGATGACGATGGTGATGAGCCGGTCGGCCCAGCGCGGCAGCCGCTTGCGGCGGCGCTTGGGCTTTGGTTGAGGTTTGGGCTGGGGGCTTGAGCCGCCGTTGTCCACGGCGTTATTGCTCTTCATATGTTTGGCGCCCTGCACCATCGCCGGTCACTCCTCTACAACTCAAGTTGTCTAAACAAATAATAGCCGATTCGCGAGCTCATGCGCCGAACAACACAGCTAGGCTGCACCGTTCGGGCCACGTAACCCCACTCAACCAGTCAAGCCATATGTTGCTTTCATCGTCTCGAGCAACTGCGCCATCGTTACGCCCGCAACCCCGATCTGTTTCAGATTGACGTCGCCCACCTCGCAATCTTTAACAAACGCAAGCATATCGTCCTTCAGTTCTTCGCCCAGGTCGACACCTTCCGACTCGCCAAGCAGCTGAGCAAGCCTCAGCGCATCGCGTTTATGCTTTTTTACCTTCTTCGAATCAACGTTCTCCCCCGCCTCCCTTCTAGCTTTTAGGTCGAGATACGCCTTCGCTTTGAACGGGACAATGTATTCCTTACCCAGGACCGAAACGCCGTCTACGGTCCGAATTCCCTGAAGGAACAAGCTGTAGTAAGCATCGTCCAACAAAATTGCCGAAAGACTGCTTATGTTTTCATCAACGTGAATTGGCGCCACATCAATCCCCTCACGACCCTTTAGAAAGTCGGGGCACTTCGCGAAGAGTTCGATCATATGGGGGTAACCCGGCCTCTTAGGCTCTGTAAACCGATAAAAACATGAGCCTTTGCCTTCGCCCCAGCCGCAGCGGTAGCCGCCATCACGCACCAAAGTCCATATAGCTTCTGCCGTCTGAGGCAACCGGTCATCGGCGACAATTACCACATCAAAATCGTGAGTCATCCTAAACGGAAGTCCCGCCTCCGCGAGCAAAATGTCGCATGCCGTGCCGCCGATAAGAGCATACGATCCTGCAGCTTCTTGCATATGCTGCTGAAATTCTTGGAGACCTTCTACAGCGCTTCTTGCCATGGATATTCCTTTCCAAAAATGCGATCGACTTCGAGCTGAATTCGCTCATCGTCGATTGCCGCCAAAGATAGCGCAAGCGAAATGTCGTCGACACGGGAGGAGCCGGCAAACACGGGTGCATAGCGCCACACTTGGATCATCGCCGTTTCGTTATCCGGCAACTCCCCATCTGCGACTTCGAGGTCGCTCAGTTGACGCCATGCACTTTTTAAGACGGCCTTTTGTTCCATGCCCGGCGCAGCGAGCATCGAACGCGCAGCGAGCGCCGTCTCCCCGGCGTCAACAAGATAGTCGATCTGCTGCGTCTTCCTTGCAAAAAAGACCTTCGAGACAGGCGAGGAGAGCTCTGCCATGTGCTCGCTGAGCAGAAGATCAACGGCAACAGGGAACACGAAGACACGTCGCTCGCGACGCTCGCGTCTCGCGAGCCCCCTGTCAACAAGCTCGGTTATGGCCTCACTCGCGCGGCTTGCCGAAATCCCAAGCGCACGACAAAGGTCATAGGGACGATATGGCTCCTGGGCTGCTCCCCAGATTGCGGCAGCCTGCGCGTTGGGTGACATCTTGGTCGCGTGGTTGCGAAACCGGGCACCGCCCCTCTCCGTGCAGGCTGTGCCCATAAATGGAAGAAAAGCCTGTCTGCCTGGGCAGACAAAGGGAATCCCTTGTGCGATCAATGCTTTGCGCTGACGTGCATCGGCATCAGGAAACGAAACGACAACAGGAGTCTCCGCGCGCAAGGCTAGCTGACTATAGACTCTCTTAGCCTCGGGAAGCCCGACGCCAGTAGGCAAACTTGCAAGCAAAAACGAAAAACCGTTTGCGTCAACAGCGCGGACCTCAATCGTCCGCAGATGCAGCGGCAAGTGTGCGGATCCAGGCCAAGTTTTGGTCTTGGCGGAAAGGCCTAGTGCTTCTTGTAAGTAGATTAGCGCTTCGTTCATTTCCATTGTTTTCGTTCGATTCCAGTTTGTATTGGAATTATACATAATTTTCGGAATTAATGAGATACCGTTCGTGCCTAAGCCCATATTTGCGTTTTCAAAATGTCCCGAATCGGCGGGGTGATTCGGGATACAATAGCTGCAGGAAACGACGCACCCCGCGTAAGTACTTAGGAGCGCGGGCGACCAGTTTCCGACGTTGTTAAATGCCCGGGCTCCGAACCCCGGGCATTCTTATTTGCGCTTGTTGCGGCGCAAATGCCTTCTACCGTCCGCACCGCGCGTGCGCCTACGGACCTTAAACCGAACCTCATACGAGTCGAGAAACGCGATGACGAACGTGCCAACCGCCGCGAGGGCGGCGAGCGCGTTAAGGAATTTCAGCATTTGGGGACCTCCGATCGAGTCGTCGGCCGCCCGCGCACGGGATGCGTCGCAAGGATATTTTACTGCGAGTGTATGCACCCACGCCTGGTAAACGCGATTTTGACAAACATTTGTTCGATAGTTACACACACGGTTCCTCGCCCAGCGGAGCCTGGCCGCATTGTCCGGATTTGCCCGACGTGTTTGCGTTTTCAAAATGTCCCGAATCGGCGAAACGATTCGGGATAGAATAGCTACAGGAAACGACGCACCCCGCGTAAGTGTACGAGAGCGCGGGCGGCCTAGTTTTCTGGTTTTGTTAAATGCCCGGGCCTCTAACCCCGGGCATTCTTATTTGCGCTTGTTGCGGCACAAATGCCTTCTACCGTCCGCACCGCGCGTGCGCCTACGGACCTTAATCCGAACCTCATACGAGTCAAGAAACGCGATGACGAACGCCCGCATCGGACGATGGAGGCTGGCTGCGTTATCCCAAAAGAACGGGGCAGACTCCAGTGCGGAGTCTGCCCCGAAAAGAGAATGGCAAAGCAAGAACGTCAATGGACGAGAAAAGTGTCCGCAAGTCTCATGGCCATCACATCCCACCTGCCAAAGGGATGGGTGAGCGAGCGTTACTCCTGCTCGGACTCCTCAGCCTGCTTACGGCTGCGGATGAGGTGCGCCACGCCGATGCACAGCACCGCGCCACCAGCGATCCAAGTGAAGGTCACGCCGTTGAGGCCGGTGAGGGGAAGGCCGGTGCCCTTCTGGTCGGTGACAGTGAGGTGTACCTTGCCGTCAGCGGCCTCGGTATTAGTTTGAGCCACCTTGACGAGATTCTCATCAGTACCAGTAGCAAGAGTGCAGCCCGGGTTAACAACAGTCGTATCGTCTGCCGGAAGCGTCCCGCGAGTAATGGTGAACGTGATGCCAGCGCTGTGGGAGTTGTTATATCCAGGCGCCGGTTTGACCTCCGTAAGGACGTAAGTACCCTCATCAAGACCAACGACGTTGATCTTGCCGCTTGCGTCGGTCTTCAGCTTAGCCTGCTCGCTATCCTTCGTCTTGGTACCATCCGCCTTGATAAAGTTGTTCGTATCATCCTTCTCCTGCAGCGCGAACTCAACGCCCTCGAGCTTCTTAGGCTTGCCAGCCTCATCCTCGTCGCTACCGACCTTGGTAACATCGATACCATAGGTGTAGTCATAGGCAGGATGGTCAACCGTAGTGCCTTCACCTTCACCGTGCGGGTTGTTGGAGTAGGTAAGCTTAACCGTATTCGTCTGTGCGGTACCGAGCAAACTGCTGAATTCTGACTTGAGCGAACCGTCAGTATTGCAAACCTTGCTAGAGTCGAGCTTGGCCTGGTACTCAACGGTCACCTTAGAGTTGCCGTTCAGCAAGATAGGAGTGCCACCCTCAGCCGTGCAATTCTTGAGATTAAGGAAGTCGACAGTCAGCGTGTCGCTATCGTACTTGGCAGTGTAGCCGGTCTTAACCTCGGTATTGCCAATTTTGACCTTAACAACTGGCGTCTTGCCGTCAGCCCCAAGACTAGGCGTCATGGATTTGGGAAGATTATCCGTGAAGGTGTACCCGTAGGTGCTGTAAGTGTCGATGTTACCCGCAACGGTACCGGTAAGCTGATAATCGATAAACTGATCCATTCGGGAGTCCGCAGCCATGTTGGGATTCGTGAACACATTATCGCCAAAAGAGCCGCCTTCTTTGTCATCCTTGACGGCCTTGGTTACAGTGGGGACCTGCTTCTTGGGAGTTAAGTTCTCAGCGGAACCGCCAACAACGGCAAAAATGGGCGAACTGAAGGTATCCGTGTTACCCTTTTCAGCATTAGCATTCTTGCCGACACTCTTAGTCACGAAGAGCCAGTAACCAGTAGCCAAGTTACTAAAAGAACCGGTGTTGTCAGCATTTAGCCAGCCGTTATTGCCTTCAGGAATGTTCGCCTTCTCAACAGCAGCAGCGATCTTGTCGAGCACGCTTCCGGCCTTGACGTTATTACCCACAACTTCGTTCTTGTGCATTTTGATGAACTGAGCCCACGCCTGAGCAGATTCAGCATCTTCGCCAGTCGGCAAGCCATCAGGCTTGGGGTCATCGTTATTAAATGCCGTAGTCACTGCGCTCTTTACGGGACCACTTGCCCAATCGATATCGGAAAGCGTCTTCTCCACAGTGGAGTCCCAGGTACCATCATCCTTCTGGTCTTGCGTGACCTTCGCCGAGAAAATTTTGATTCCCTTAAAGGTCGTATCCTTGTAGATATCCTCCTTAATCGTCACGCTGCCGCCCTCGGCCACCTTCGGCGTACCCTCAGCAAACGCCATGGTCACCGGCGCCATCACGCCGCCGAAGCTCAACGCTGCTGTGAGGCCGGCGGTTACTGCCAGGCGTGCGATGTTCTTGCTCATGCTCATCTTCTTTTCCTCCGTTTTCCGGTTAATCCCCATTCGATCGGTCATCGTCTGTCTGTGTCTTAGCATCTGCTTCGCTATGTCTCGCCCCGCTCTCGGTGGGGCTGCCAGCTACTCTTTATGGCTGCCACCTCCCCGCTTGACCAGGAGCGCGACCACGATGAGCGCGGCTCCGGCGACCGCTGCGGCGGCCGCGGCGTACATTGCCATATCGCCAGTCGAGGGCATAAAGCCTCCGGTGGTAATGCTAGGGGGTGTGCCGGTAGGCGTGTTGATGAGCGACGCCTCCAGGCTGCCCGTCGACCCGTCCGCGCTGTCGGCGCGCAGGGGCGACTCGGCCGTGATGGTGAGCTTGGGCTTGGCGGTGGCCACCTGGTCGACGTCCAGGCCCTCGGCCTTGACCGTCACACAGCGTGTGCCCTCAAAGGCGGTGTAGCCCTTGGGCGCCTTGAGCTCGCGGATCTCCAGCTTGCCCGAGTCCACGCCCGAGACGGTCACGCGGCCGTCCTCGCCCGTGGTGACGGTGGCCTCGCCGTCCGCATCCCACGTGCCGTCGGCCGCCAGCGCGCGGCCGCGGTCGTCGGTGATGCTCAGGACCGCCCCGGGCAGCGGCTTGTCGCCGTCGCTGCCGCGCTTGGTGAGTGCGAGATCCCAGGTGTAGGCGCACGCGTCGTCGCTCGGCGTGCGGGTGAAGCCGGCGTCGCCGGACTGGTCGGCAAAGGGAGAGCGCGGGTAGCGCAGGTAGACCTCGTTGGGGTTGCCCTTCGCGATGCCGTGGTTGCACGCGCTGTTGAGCGGCGCATTGTACACGGCGACCACGCGGGCGCCCGCGGTAAAGGCGTCGGCCCCGCCGAGCGCGGCGATGAGGTCGCCGGTGCGCACGGTGAAGGTCTTGCCGTCGGCCGCTACCTTGGTGGCGCACTGGGCCGTGATGTCGGTCCAGCCCTTCGCGGCCTTAGTGCCGACGCGCCCGTCCTTGCCGGCCGAGACGGCGTCGAAGCCGCCGTCCGCACCCGCCGCCACGTACACGCGCACGCTCGCGGCCACCTTGGAGGGGTCGAGCCCCGCGCTCATGGTGTCGACGAACTGCACCGCATAGGTGTCGTAGGCGGTGAGCCCCGCCGGGACCGTGGCCGAGAGACGCCAGTAAAGGTCGTCTGCGACCGTGGCGTCGGCGGCCTTCTGCCAGGCGGCGGCACTGTCCTCCAGCACGTGCTTGGCCACCTTGGGAGTGGCGGCCTTGGGCTTAACGGAGACGGCGCTGCCGCCGACCAGGGCCATGATCGGCGCGGTACCGGCCTCGCCCTGGGCGATGGCGTCGTCGTCGGCGACAATGAGCCAGTAGCCGCAGGGCAGCTCGGCCGCCGTGTCCGCGTTAAGGGGCACGGACACGGCGTCAGAGCTCTGGAGGGAACGAGCGAGCTGTGCGCTCAGCGCGCTCGTGAGGTGGGAATCGGTGTTGAGCCACTCGGCAGCTTCCTGCGCGGTGGTCTGGGAATTGGGCATGCCGGCGCTGTGCAGCACAGGCAGCGCGGCGTCGCGCACGGCGTCGCTTGCCCAGGTGAGGCCGGTGGCGATCTTGGCGTCGCTGTCGCCGTCGACAACGTTGGCGCTAAAGATCTGGTAGGCGTCGTAGCTGCTCGCCACGGTGCCGCTCACCGTGATGGAACCGGTCGAGGTCGGCGCGGCCTGCGCGGATGCGGGGAACACAACCGCGCAGGTGCCGATCAAGAGGGCAAGCAGCGCAAACAAGATCGGGAAGGAGCAAACTTTCTTATTCACGACGCTCGCCTCCCTTCGCATTCGCCTTGCGACGAATGTGCATCCAGGCCGCAGCAGCGCAAAGCACCGCCGCGCCGGCAAGGTACGTCAGAGTGACGCCCGACATACCGGAAAGGGGCAAAGACGTGGAGTAGGTGTTGGTGAAGGTGGGGGTGGACTCGGGCTTGGTACTGTCAAAGTTAATGGGCTTCGGGTCGGCGATAGGATAACCGCGAGCGTCCTGGATTTTGGTAAAGGTCACTATCTCGGGTTCGATTTTACCTTCTCCATTGTCCTTCATCCTGACATCAAATCGATAGACCGACTTGTCGTACGTATAGTTCGAGAACAGCGAAACCTCTGTACTCTCACGCACGTAGTACTGGAAGTCTTTGCCAGCGAGACGACCCGGATCAGCAGAATCACTCTGCTTCAAGTCTTTAAGGCCGTACTCAATATTGGAGAAATAAAGCTTCTGGGGATTGTCGCCGCCGGCTTTGGTCGTAACCCTCTCGGCATTATTGAACTTATCGTTATCCGCAAACTCGAGCGTGAACTCCTTCATCTCGCCGCCCTTGACGACCTTGGTTGCCGCAGGCTTCCAGGAGCCGAGAGAAGTATAGGGCTCAATTTTGTTGATAAAGGTAGGGTTATCATTGTCACCGATAACGACCGTAGTCGTCGTGTCATCCGACGAGTTGTTATCCGATGGACGCGTAACGGAGTAGTTTGCGCGATCAAGTTCTACGAAATCCTGATTCCCCTCGGCCTTTTTAGAGACGGTGACTTTATTCACCTTGTAATAATTAATAGGAATCGACATGAGATGGTCAGTTTTGTATGAATTGCTATCGACTGTTGCCACGATCTTGTAAATGGTCTTATCGAATTTGGTATCCAATTCGTTGTCGCCGCTGATGGGCTCCTCAACTAGATAGAAAACGTATTGCCCTGACGAGTAGTCCTTGCCAGAGTCGAAGGTAATACTGCCGTCCGATTCAACAGTCGCCTCACCTGCGACGCTGCATTCGCCCATATCAAGCATGCCGTCATCTTTCCAAGAAGGCTCAATGGAACCCTCTTGGCGCAGCAGCTTAAACTTGTACGCGTGTCCCTCAAGGCTTTGCGAGTTTCCCTCTGCATCTTTAAGCACCTTAGTGGCGTTGAGCTTCATGTTCGGATAAACGCTCAGCTCAACAACCTCGCCAACGGTGAGATCGCCGTTGGTCATGATGCCGCCGCCATGGGTAAACGAGTAGTTGCCACTGATGATGGTCGTAGCCGCCACTTGCGCCTTTTTTACGGCCTCGTCAGTCGGATGGGCCTCCAAGCCGAACATGTACTTGGCCTCGGCGCCGCCGTTAGGATCGATGGCGATCTTTTGACCATCACAGGTACCCTTCCAGCCAGCAGAACCATTGCCGAGCATCTTTCCAAGAACGACTGCGACCGTCTTATCGCTGTCCTTCTTGCGCACGAGGAAGAAGTCCTTGTGGCCGGCAGTTTTGAAGTCATCGGTAATGTACTCAGGCTTACTGTCCTCGTCCTTGCCATTACCACCGGCAGAGAAGTGCTCGCCACGATCCGTATTGTTATAGATTGCGGCACCATTTGAGTGCGAGACAATCGTTTCACCCGTAGGGCAAGCACCAACGCCGCCGCCCCAGCCGCCGGCTTCATTATCAGTAATCAGCGTCTTTACGATGTTGAGCTTGCCGCCCTTCTGGATAAAGACGCCACCGCCGCCCCAGTCGCCACCACGACCCGAGTTGCTACCCGTCATCGTTTTGTTGTTCGTAATGTAAATCTTGTCAGTACCGACAGCGTTAATTGTTGCAGTCGTGCCGACACTGTCGCTGCCTGCAATACGCAGACCACCGCCTTCGGCATTCTCGGCCACATTGCCGGCAATCGTGCCGCCAGTCATTTTAAAACCGATGCTCTGATTGTAAAAACCAGCGTAGATACCGCCGCCCGCCTCATGGGAGTAGTTGGCAGTAACGGAACCGCCCGTCATGGTCAACGTTCCTCCGCTGACGGAAGCAATGCCACCGCCGCCAAGTAGACCATTGTTGTACGATTCAGTGATATTGGAATCGACACTATTGTTTGTAATGTTTGCCGAACCGCCGATTGTAACGCCAGCATTTTTGGTAAAGACGCCACCGCCATAACCATTGTCGGGACTGCCGCCGCTGTTGCAAATGCTTTCATACGTAGCATTGCCAGAGATAATTCCGCCCGCAAGGTTCAGGGTGGCTCCATTGTCAGCATAGACGCCGCCGCCAGAGCCCGCCTTGTTTCCCGCGATCACACCGCCTGTCATTTCGAGCTTGGCATTGCTGCCCGTCACACACAGGCCGCCGCCCCAGCCGCCGCCGCTACCGTTGGTGACATAACCGCCCTCGATTTTGACCGTACCCTCGGAATAAATCACATGACCACTGTTGCCCAGATTGGCAGCCGTGGTAATCATGCCGCCCTTGAGATTGAGTATGCCGCCCGCTTCAACGTTGACCACATACTTTACGGAACCGCTGTCCGATGCTGCATCGATAGCGCCAAAGCCCGTAACGAAATGCTTGGTCGTAGTCTCGGTGGTCCCGAGTCTATCTTGATTGGGCGTGCTCGTAGTCTCATAGTAAGTAAGACTCTTAGGAAGGCCGCTATTGGGGCCGCTTCCCTGAGTCCATGTCATAGTCGCCAACTGGCCCGCCTGCGTCGTGACCTGAGTCTGTTCGTCTTTCTTGTTTTTACTTGAGTCTTCGATAGTGAGTGTAGCTCCTCTTTCGACCACAAAGAAGGAGTCCGAGTTGCCGGAACCGCGGTAGAGCATCTGTCCCGCAAGATCGATAGTGGTGTCTTTGTTGATGGTAATCTGCTGATCCGAATAGGCAGAACCCGTCAGTCGAAACTTGCCGCCGTTGGCGAATTTCCCAGCAACATTATCCTTTACCTCGGTATAGCCATCGGCACTGACGCTGGCATTTTCGTCGCTATTTTCATCATCAGAAGTCTGTGCGTCGGAAGGCTGCACGACGCCCTCGGCCTCCGCATCATCGGCTGTCGAGTCTGCTACGGCATCCTCGTTCGCACCATTCTCGGCATCGTCGTTCGCGTCATTCTCGACATCGTCGCTATCCTGGTTTTTGAAATCCTCGTTAGCAGTGCTGCCTACATCAGTAGACTCACTTGAGGAACCCCCCCCCATCACAGTTTCCTCGGCAGAAACCGTCTGGGCATCGTTGGCAATGGCCTGCGAGATCGGAGGCATGACGAGCGACAGTACCAGGCTCAAAACGGAGGCCCCGCACAAAACGCCTGCCAGTACACGGCGCGTCGCTTTATTACTCTGCTTAGATTTGTCTGAATTTGCTGTCATCGATGTCTCCTCCCCAAGAGACCGCGATCTTGCTCTTTCACTATCAAACGTATCTGCGCAATCTGTAATTGCGCTCGCTAAGTGATGCAATTATAACGATTGTTAAACATCTGAGCAGCAAAACCGACATTTTTGTGCAAGTTCTTAATTCTCTTGACATTTTCTCAGATTTGCCTTCGTTTATTCGCTATAAAATATCTGTTTCTACTGGTAATTGGTAGCGCGCAGAGATGTGGTGTAAGAGGCGGGGCATGCCCCGCCTCCGCCCTTT
>CAUBMI010000031.1 GCA_958436995.1 uncultured Collinsella sp. | reverse complement strand
AAGCCCGAGAAGGACGGCCTGTTCTGCGAGAAGATCTTCGGTCCCGCCAAGGACTGGGAGTGCTCCTGCGGCAAGTACAAGGGCATCCGCTTTAAGGGCATCGTCTGCGAGCGCTGCGGCGTCGAGGTCACCTCGGCCAAGGTGCGTCGCGACCGCATGGGCCACATCGAGCTCGCCGCTCCCGTGTCCCACATCTGGTACTTCAAGAGCCCCACGAGCTTCCCGATGAGCCGTATGCTCGACATCAAGTCCAAGGACCTCGAGAAGGTTCTGTACTTTGCCAGCTACATCATCACCGAGGTTGACTATGAGGCCCGCGAGGCCGACGCCGACGACCTGCGCGAGGAGCTCGCCGCCGATCTGGAAGAGATCGATGCCGAGTGCGCCCGCCAGATCGAGTCCCTCAAGGAGCAGGGCGACCCCGAGAACTTTGACGAGTTCTCCGACGAGGAGCCGCTGACCCCCGAGGAGATCGCCTCCGGCATCGTCGACATCGAGGAAGAGTGCAAGGATGAGAAGCAGCTCCGCACGGATGCCTTCAACGCCTTCATGAAGCTCACCGAGCGCGACCTCATCTCCGATGAGCCGCTGTTCCGCGAGATGACCCGTTACTACTCCATGTACTTCAAGGGTGGCATGGGTGCCGAGGCCGTCCGCGACCTGCTCGCTGCCATCGACCTCCCCTCCGAGGCCGAGAAGCTCAAGGCCATCATCGCCGACGAGGATTCCCAGAAGCAGAAGCGCGAGAAGGCCGTCAAGCGCCTTGAGGTCGTTGACGCCTTCCTGAAGGGTGGCAACAGCCCCGCGAACATGATCCTGGACGTCATCCCGGTCATTCCGCCCGATCTGCGCCCGATGGTCCAGCTCGACGGCGGCCGCTTCGCCGCGTCCGACCTCAACGACCTGTATCGTCGCGTGATCAACCGTAACAACCGACTCAAGCGCCTGCTCGACCTGGACGCCCCTGCGATCATCGTGAACAACGAGAAGCGCATGCTCCAGGAGTCCGTGGACGCCCTGTTCGACAACGGCCGTCGTGGTCGCCCGGTCTCTGGCCGTGGCGGTCGCCCGCTCAAGTCGCTCGCCGAGGCCCTCAAGGGCAAGCAGGGCCGTTTCCGTCAGAACCTGCTGGGTAAGCGTGTCGACTACTCCGGCCGTTCGGTAATCGTTACCGACCCCAAGCTGCTGCTGCACCAGTGCGGTCTGCCCAAGACCATGGCGCTGGAGCTCTTCAAGCCCTTCGTCATGAAGCGCCTGGTCGAGCTTGGCAAGGTCGAGAACATCAAGGGCGCCAAGCGCGCTATCGACCGTGGTGCCACCTTTGTGTGGGACATCCTCGAAGAGGTCATCGACGGCCGCGTCGTGCTGCTCAACCGCGCACCGACCCTGCACCGTCTGTCCATCCAGGCCTTTGAGCCGGTGCTGGTCGAGGGCAAGGCTATCCACCTGCACCCGCTGGTCTGCTCGCCCTTCAACGCCGACTTCGACGGCGACCAGATGTCCGTCCACGTGCCGCTGTCCAGCCAGGCTCAGGCCGAGGCCCGCGTGCTCATGCTCTCTGCGAACAACCTGCGCTCGCCGGCATCCGGCAAGCCGGTCAACATCCCCTCGCAGGACATGATCATCGGTGTGTACTACCTGACCCAGGTCCGCGACGGTCTGCCGGGCGAGAACCACGTGTTCGCCAGCTTCGACGACGCGCTGCACGCCTATGACTGCCGCTCCGAGGTCGACATGCAGGCCAAGATTCAGGTCCGCGTGTCCGCTGCCGACGCCAATGTCATCAACGAGGACGGCACCCGTATCTTCCGCGTCAAGAACGGCAAGAACGAGTTCGTCGACTACGACGTCACCGGCAACAAGACCGCGCGCTTCGAGACCTCTATCGGCCGCATCATCTTCAACCGCCAGTGCCTGCCCGAAGACTATGAGTTCATGAACTACAAGATGGTCAAGGGCGACGTGGCCAAGCTGGTTGCGGACTGCTGCGATCGTTACCCCGAGGCCAAGGTCGGTCCGATCCTCGACGCCATCAAGTACTCCGGCTTCCACTACGCTACCCGCGCCGGCCTCACCATCTCGGTGTGGGACGCTCTCATCCCTGCCGAGAAGCAGGAGCTGCTCGATCGCGCCCAGGCCAACGTCGACCAGATCAACGAGTACTTCGAGGAGGGCTTCATCAACGAGACGGAGCGCCACATCGAAGTCGTTAACGAGTGGACCGCTTGTACCGATAAGGTCGCAGCGCTCATGCTCGACTTGTTCGACGAGGAGAACCCGCTCTACATGATGGCCGACTCCGGCGCCCGTGGTTCTAAGACCCAGCTGCGTCAGCTCGGCGGCATGCGTGGCCTGATGGCAGACATGTCCGGCGAGACGATCGACCTTCCCATTAAGGCGAACTTCCGCGAGGGCCTGCTGCCGCTCGAGTACTTCATTTCGACCTACGGCGCCCGTAAGGGCCTGGTCGATACCGCATCCCACACCTCGGACTCCGGTTACCTGACTCGTCGTCTGGTCGACGTGGCCCAGGACGTCATCGTCCGCGAGGAGGACTGCGGTACGCACGAGGGCGTCACCTACAACCTCATCATCCCCGGCACCACCGACCTCAACACCGACCTCGTCGGCCGTTGCTTCATCGAGGACGTCGTGGCTCCCGATGGCACCGTGCTCTTTGAGCAGGACGGCTACATCGAGAAGGTCGCCGACATCCAGAAGATGGTCGATGCCGGCCTCAAGAAGGTCAAGCTCCGCGCGCTGCTCACCTGCCGCTCCAAGTACGGCGTGTGCCAGAAGTGCTACGGCTGGGATCTTTCCACCCGTCGTCCGGTCGCCATCGGTACCGCGGTCGGCATTATTGCCGCCCAGTCCATCGGCGAGCCCGGTACGCAGCTTACGATGCGTACCATTCACTCCGGCGGCGTCGCTGGCGTCGACGATATTACGCAGGGTCTGCCTACGGTCAGCCGTATGTTCGATATCGTCGGCAACGTCAACGAGAAGATTCTGGGTCGCGAGGCCGAGCTGGCTCCGTACTCCGGCCACCTCTCGATTAAGCCCGAGAAGTCCGAGTACGTGCTGACGCTCACCGACTCCGAGGATCACACCCGTGTCCTCGACGAGCGTCGCGTCCCCGCTTCGGTGCGCTTCATGCCCGAGATCGAGGACGGCTGCGAGGTTCGCGCCGGCGACCAGATCACCAAGGGCTTCGTCAACTTCCGCAACCTGCGCAAGCTGACCGACATCGAGTCGACGATGCACACCTTCGTCGAGAGCGTCAAGGACGTCTACACCAGCCAAGGCGTCGACCTGAACGACAAGCACATCGAGGTGCTCGCACGTCAGATGCTGCGTCGCGTTCAGATCACCAACCCCGGCGACTCCAAGTACCTGCTTGGTCAGTACGTCGACCGCTACGAGTTCGCTGACGAGGTCGAGCGCGTTGCCCGTCTGGGCGGTCAGGCTCCCGTGGCCGAGCCCGTCATCCTGGGTACGCTCAAGGTCGCGTCCAACATCGACTCCTGGCTGTCGAGCGCTTCGTTCATCCGTACCGCCGGCGTCCTTACCGAGGCTGCCATCGAGGGCAAGGTCGACCACCTGCTCGACCTTAAGTCCAACGTCATCGTCGGTAAGAAGATCCCGGCTGGTACCGGCCTCAAGCCGTACGCCAACGCCAAGCTGACGTATCGCACGGCCGACGGCTACGTGGACATCGACGGCCCGGCTTCGCCCAACGCCAAGTCGCTGCCCGAGTGGGCTCCTGTGGAGCTCAAGGACCTGGACGAGCAGCTCCCGCAGCAGCTCGACTGGGCCGGCTACGACGAGTTCGGTGGTGCTGACGGTTCGTTCACCCGCAACGGCCACACCATCTCCGCCGAGAAGGCTCGTCTGTACCTGTTCGACGATCTGGGCGTGTCGCAGCGCTGGACCAACAAGTTCAGCGAGGTTGGCATCGAGACGGTCGGCGACCTGGTTGGCAAGTCCGAGGAGGATCTGCTGCGCATCGATGGCATCGGCGCCAAGGCGATCGAGGAGCTCCGTGACGGCCTGGAGGCCCACGATCTGCTCTACATCTTCGAGAACAACGACGACGTTGCCGACGAGGAAGACCTCTCGCAGCTGCTGCAGATGGTCTTTAGCCCCGACGGTCCGGACGATATCCTGCTGGGTACCTCCGCTCCGACGCATCACGCCGACGCCGACGAGGAGCTCCTGGGCGCCCCGATCGACGACAAGAAGGCTCCCGCCAACGGCGCGATCAACGAGGACATGGCTTCCCTCGACGAGCTGCTCAACCAGCTCGTGGACACCGACGACGCCGAAGAGGCCAAGGACAACGACGAGGAGTAATTTCCTAGTACGTTAACCGCCCTTCCAAAGACCCGCTTCCCAACAGGGGAGCGGGTCTTTTTTGGTGAGGAACGTTGCCCCGACGAGCACGCCGGATTCCCGGAACGGGCGGCCCTGGGCTTAAGTTTGTCGCGAGTTCCGCACGAGCCGGAGGCCACTTAATGTGGCCTCCGTGCGAGCCAGGACTGTAGAGCAGCAAACTTAAGCCCAGGGCCGTCCGGGCCGGGGATCCGCCCTCACGCACAGGAGGGGATTCCATTTGCCAATAAGGGGCAGGTTTATGTTGATCGGTATTTCCTGCTTGGATTTGAAACATTTCATTCGGTCAAAGCGTATCTATGGTGAGGGCCTCATCGAGAACCATTAATGTCACCGGGAGGTGATTATGGAAGAACAAGCTTTTAGACAGGCGGTCGAGGATCACTGAGATGTCGTGTTCCGAATCGCCTTGACGTATCTGCGTGATCGCGCTGACGCCGACGATGTCGCTCAAGACGTCTTTCTAAAGTTACTCAAAAGCGATATGCATTTTGAAAGCTGGGAGCATCTTCGTCGATGGCTCATCCGGGTCACGATCAATGAATGCAAATCTCTCTTTCGAAAGCCGTGGAGGCGCGTGGAGGATATTGAAAGTCTGACCGATTCGCTCTTGACGGCGCAGGACGAGACCAAGGCCGTCCTATTAGACGTCATGCGGCTTCCGGAACGATTCCGTATCTCCATCGTGCTCTATTACTATCTGGGCTTCTCGACTTCAGAGATTGCCGAGTTACTGCATGTGCCAGCCGCGACCGTTCGAACGCGTTTAGCTCGTGGTCGATCGAAGCTCAAATTCATCCTAGAGGAGGGCGACCGTGAAATCCAATCAAATCAAGCAGGCCTTCGAGTCCATCCAAGCCGATAGCGATCATGCCGACCGTGTTATTGATGCTGCTGCGGGTGAGCCGCTTCATCGAAAGGGCCACGCGAAGCCTCTCTATGTTGCCGTAATCGGATGCCTTGCCGGAGTGCTGGCGACCGGAGGGGTCGCCTATGCCGTCGTCAATTCCAGTTATTTTGCCTCTGCCTGGGGAAACCATGGCAACGGAGAGTCCATTACCTGGACTAACGGTGGCTCGTCGGGGACTAAATATACCTACACCAGAGAGTTTGGTGATGGTATCGCGCCCCAAAGCTTGGAGGGTTCAGTACAGAAGGTCAATCTGTCCGTCGAGGGCAACGGCTATACACTCGACATTCATGATATGGCTATCGATAAAAACGGTTGCGGTGCCGTGACGTTTACGTTGTCCAATCCAAATGGTGTTAACTACTACAAGCCGGCAGCAGAGACTGGCGAACTTGTTCTCTATGGTGAAGAAGAACAAGGCATCGGCACGCCCGACATGAAGTTCGGCGAGGAATGGGCTGACACACGCAGCACAATTGATAAGGACACATCAAGTGACACGGTCATTAATGGCACGATGTACTTTGCCGCTATGGATCGCGAGCGAGATTTTCAACATGCGGTCACCTGGAATATCTCCTGGACCGAGGGCGAAGGTGAGAGTGCGAGGCAGTTTGAGGTGTCGACACCCGAGTTCAATATTGGAGCGTACGTCGATACAAAGGAACTCCGCTCCGGTGACTCGCCTCTTGAGATTAGCCCGTTTTCCATCCAGACGCACATTGATGATTTGGGCTATGAAGCAGTTGATAATAAGCTGACCGTCAGCTACAAGGATGGATCGGAGCAGATTATCGAAGATGACGACGCAGGGGTGTTCAACTTATATTTTTCTTATGCGCGCAATAGCGGAGAGAACATTTGGGTGCCAACGAAGTTGATTGATGTCGACCAAGTGGTCTCGGTAACCCTCGAGGGCACGAGGTACACATCGACAGGAGAGACTCAAACGGAAGAACCCTTTACCATCGTCTATTCGTAAGGCTTGAGGCCGCTTCCCACTAGGGGAAGCGGCCTTTTTTGCGTTATATGGACGGTTATTTTGAGCGATATTCGCCTGAATTTCGGAAGTATGCGGCAAAATCTCGATGGGTCGACCACACCGCAAATGCTCAAGCGCTCTACCTGCGGGTTTATTATCGAAAAACCCCGGTGTGCTCGGCAGGTCCAGAATTTGCCGCATACTTCCGAAAACGCCGCCGATTTCCCTATGACAGATGAGGGCGGACCACCGCTGGAGCGCGACGTTTCCCCAGATAAAACCGACCAAAATAAACCTGTCCCTTTTTGGCAGGTAACGTTGCCCCGACGAGCACGTCGGATCCCCGGCCCGGGCGGCGCAGGGTTAAGTTTGTCGCGAGTTCCGCACGAGCCGGAGGCCACTTAATGTGGCCTCCGTGCGAGCCAGGACTGTAGAGCAGCAAACTTAATACCAGGGCCGCCCGGTCCGGGAATCCGCCAGCGCGCACAGGAGGGGATTCCTTTTGTGTAGGCTTTGCGGAAATGTGCCAATTTTGGGATACTCCCGGCGGCGTGGTCTGTTGACGGCACAGCTAACGCCACGTATCCTATCGAACTGCGTGTTTCGTAGGGGGATGCTGACCCCTCGATTCAAGCCGTTGCACTTTACAGAAAGCTGGAATCATTCGAGAAGGAGTACGCTTTGCCTACTATTAACCAGCTGGTTCGCCAGGGCCGTCGTTCCGTGCCCAAGAAGTCCAAGAACGCTGCTCTGCAGCACAACTCCCAGAAGCGCGGCGTGTGCACCCGCGTCTTCACCACGAGCCCCAAGAAGCCGAACTCGGCTCTTCGTAAGGTTGCCCGTGTTCGCCTTGTCAACGGCATCGAAGTTACTGCTTACATCCCGGGTGAGGGCCACAACCTGCAGGAGCACTCCATCGTGCTCGTCCGCGGCGGTCGTGTCCGTGACCTCCCTGGTGTCCGTTATCACGTCATCCGTGGCGCCTACGACGCTGCTCCGGTCCAGAACCGTATGCAGGCCCGTTCCAAGTACGGTGCTAAGCGCCCCAAGGCTAAATAAGCCAGATAACGTTTTGATACTTTCGCCGTGTGCCGTCTTGAGCGCCGCACGGTAGACACTTAAGGAGATTTCACATGCCGCGTCGTGCAGCAGCTAATCGTCGTGAGGTTCAGCCTGACGCCGTTTACAACAACCGCCTGGTGACTCAGCTCATCAACAAGGTCCTTCTTGACGGCAAGAAGGCCACCGCTGAGCGCATCGTTTACACCGCTTTCGAGATCGTTGCCGAGAAGTCCGAGGGTGGCGACGCTCTCGCTACCTTCAAGAAGGCTATGGACAACGTCAAGCCCACGCTCGAGGTTAAGCCCAAGCGTGTCGGTGGCGCTACCTATCAGGTCCCGATGGAGGTCAACTCCCGTCGTTCCACCGCTCTGGGTATCCGCTGGATCGTCAACTTCTCCCGCGCTCGCAAGGAGAAGACCATGGCCGAGCGTCTCGCCAACGAGATCCTCGACGCTTCCAACGGCCTGGGCGCTTCCGTCAAGAAGCGTGAGGACGTCTTCAAGATGGCCGAGGCCAACCGCGCGTTCTCTCACTATCGTTGGTAAGTTAAGGTAAGGAACTAACATGGCTAAGCCTAAGTACAAGCTTTCCGATACCCGTAACATCGGCATCATGGCCCACATCGATGCCGGTAAGACCACCACGACCGAGCGTATTCTTTACTACACCGGTAAGACCCACAAGATCGGTGAGGTTCATGAGGGCGCTGCCACCATGGACTGGATGGTTCAGGAGCAGGAGCGCGGCGTAACCATTACCTCCGCTGCTACCACGTGCTTCTGGAACAAGGACGGTAAGGACTACCGCATCCAGATCATCGACACCCCGGGCCACGTTGACTTCACCGCCGAGGTCGAGCGCTGCCTGCGCGTCCTCGATGGCGCTGTCGCCGTCTTCGACGCCGTTGCCGGCGTTCAGCCCCAGTCTGAGACCGTTTGGCGTCAGGCTTCTACCTTCAACGTCCCCCGCATCGCCTTCATCAACAAGTATGACCGCGTGGGCGCTGACTTCTTCAACGCTATCGAGACCATGAAGGATCGTCTCGACGCCAACGCCGTGGCCGCTCAGGTCCCGATGGGCGCCGAGGACAACTTCTGGGGCGTCATCGACCTCGTCACCATGACCGCATGGGACTTCAAGGCCGACGAGAAGGGCATGACTTACCCCGAGCCGATGGACGAGATCCCGGCTGAGTTCGCCGACATCGCTGCCACCAAGCGCGAGGAGCTCCTCGACGCTGCTGCCAGCTTTGACGACGAGCTCATGGAGAAGATCCTCATGGAGGAGGACTTCACCGTCGAGGAGCTCAAGGCTGCTCTGCGCAAGGGCGTTCTGGCCAACGAGCTCAACCTCGTCTTCGTGGGTTCCGCCTACAAGAACAAGGGCGTTCAGGAGCTGCTCGACGCTGTCGTCGACTACCTGCCCAGCCCGCTCGACGTTGAGGCCGTCACCGGTACCGATCCGGACACCGGCGAGGAGATTCAGCGTCATCCTTCCTTCGACGAGCCCTTCTCCGGCCTGGTCTTCAAGATCATGACCGACCCGTTCGTCGGTAAGCTCACCTACGTCCGCGTTTACTCCGGCCGCGCCGAGTCCGGCTCCTACGTTGTCAACGCTTCCAACGGTCAGCGCGAGCGCCTCGGCCGCATCCTCGAGATGAACGCCGCCGAGCGTATCGACCGTGACGACGCTGCCGCCGGCGACATCGTCGCTTGCGTCGGCTTCAAGAACTCCACCACCGGTGACACCCTGTGCGCCGAGGGCAAGGAGATCGTCCTCGAGAAGATTGAGTTCGCTAAGCCCGTTATTGACGTTGCCATCGAGCCCAAGACCAAGGCCGAGCAGGACAAGATGTCCCTGGCTCTGACCAAGCTCGCCGAGGAGGACCCGACCTTCCAGGTGTCCACCAACCACGAGACCGGCCAGACCATCATCGCCGGCATGGGCGAGCTGCACCTCGAGATCATCGTCGACCGTCTGCTCCGCGAGTTCAAGGTTGACGCTAACGTCGGTAAGCCCCAGGTCGCCTACCGCGAGACCGCTGGTCACGACGTCGAGAAGGCTGAGGGCAAGTTCGTCCGTCAGTCCGGTGGTCGCGGTCAGTACGGCCACGCCGTCATCAAGCTCGAGAAGATGGAGGAGGGCTTCGGCTACGAGTTCGTCAACGCTATCGTCGGCGGCGTCGTGCCCAAGGAGTACATCCCGTCCATCGACAAGGGCATCCAGGAGGCCCTGAACACCGGTGTTATCGCCGGCTTCCCGGTCCTCGACGTCAAGGTCACCCTGTTCGACGGTTCTTACCACGAGGTCGACTCCTCCGAGGCCGCCTTTAAGATCGCCGGTTCCATGGCTATCAAGGACGCCCTCAAGAAGTCCGACCCGCAGCTGCTCGAGCCGATCATGGCTGTCGAGGTCGAGACCCCCGAGCAGTACATGGGCGACGTTATGGGCAACCTCTCCGGTCGCCGCGGCAAGATCGAGGGCATGGAGGATCGCAAGAACAGCAAGCTCATCCGTGCCAAGGTGCCGCTGGGCGAGATGTTCGGTTACGCTACCGACCTTCGCTCCCAGACCCAGGGCCGTGCATCCTACACGATGCAGTTCGACTCTTATGAGCCCGCGCCCAAGTCCATCGTGGACGAGGTCATGAGCAAGAACGCCTAAGTTCGAGCTCCCTGTTACGTAATCCGCGAGAGCATCTCTCGCACTCTTTGGAGGTTTAAGTTGGCTACCCAGAAGATCCGCATTCGCCTCAAGGGCTATGATCACGAGGTCGTCGATCAGTCCGCGAAGCTCATCGTCGAGACCGCTCAGAAGACCGGCGCTCGCGTTTCCGGTCCTGTCCCCCTGCCCACCGAGCGCAACCTGTACACGGTTATCCGCTCGCCGCACGTGAACAAGGACTCCCGTGAGCAGTTCGAGATGCGCACCCACAAGCGCCTCATCGACATCCTCGACCCCACCTCGGGCACCGTTGATTCGCTTATGCGTCTCGACCTCCCCGCTGGCGTCGACATCGACATCAAGCTCTAAGCGATATCGCTCATAGCTTAAAGGGCCCCGCTGCCGTTACGGTAGCGGGGCCCTTTTGTTTTGCATGATGGGTTTGGATCGCCGGGTAAGGCTGCCGAGCGGCTGGCTGTGGCGACCTACTCACTCAAGGGGCGCAATGACGCTTCCTCAAAATGGAAGGATCGCAAGCCGTCTTCTGTTTCGATGCACGCACGACCAAAGCCATCGACCGTTTTAAAGATGCCTCGCGCCAGCTCGTCACCGGCAGGGGAGCGGGCGATAACGTGCTTTCCAATCCAATTGAGGTGAGCGACATATTCGCCGTGGACGGGCGCGAGCGGTCCGGTGTTTTCTTCCATGGCGTTGAGGCGTTCTGCCCAGGCATCTATAGCGTCTATAACTGCGTGATAGACCTCATCGAGGAGCATGTCGACAGCTGGAACGTTCTCGTTAAGGTCCGAGAGACCGATTGCCGGCAGGCCGCCATCGGGCACCTCTTGGGGCGCATAGTTCACATTGACACCAATGCCACAGACGGCGAAAGGTTTGCCTTCGTTATCGCGTGCGGCCTCGACCAGAATGCCGCCGAGTTTGCGTCCACGCGCGACCAGGTCGTTGGGCCATTTGAGGCCAATCTCGTTTGCAAGACCCTGTTTTTCGAGCGCCTCGAGCACCGCTAGGCCGCTGACGGCAGCAAGACCAGAGTACTTCGCAGGATTAACGCATGGACGCAGGACAATCGAAAGCAATAGGTTGCCGGCGGTTGAATCCCACTTGTGGCCGCGCCGGCCGCGTCCTGCTGTCTGAGCCCGGGCGGCAAGTCCTGTGCCGTGCGGCGCTCCCTGTTTTCCTGCTTCGAGCAGGTCATCATTGGTCGATCCGGTTACGTCGACTATCGTTAATTTGGCATCCATAACGGCTGCTACCTCCTTAATGAATAAGTGAATAACGCAATGGTGTCGAGAGAGACACAATGTGAAGCCTTTGTCGCATTTGGACAATTTAATGTTAACACGTTAACAACGACTGAAATGCGCTATCCTCTCTTGGTCGATGTAAACACGTCAACAACTCAAAGGAGGTTAGTGATGGGTTTCACGATTCTTGGAACAGGCTCGGCGCTTCCTAAGCGCAGTGTTTCCAATGACGAGCTGTCCGAGTTCCTCGATACCTCGGATGAGTGGATTTTTACCCGCACAGGTATTAAGAGTCGCCACGTCTGCACCACCGAGTCACTTGACGACCTTGCCGTAGCGGCGAGCGAGCGGGCACTTCAGGTGTCCGGAATCGACGCGAGCCAGTTGGATCTGATCGTCTGCTCGACGACGACGGGTGACCACCTTGTTCCCGCCGAGGCGTGTGCCGTTGCTGAGCGACTGGGCGCGACGTGCCCTGCCTTCGATGTCTCGGCTGCCTGCGCCGGCTTCGTATTTGCGCTCGATGTTGCCGAGGGCTATATCGCCCGAGGACGAGCCAAGCATGTGCTTGTCGTTGCCGCCGAGCAGATGACGCGCGCGCTCGACTGGACCGACCGCGCCACCTGTGTGCTCTTTGGCGATGGGGCGGGCGCCGCGGTGATTGAGGCTGGGGGAGACAGCCCCCTTGCCGTTGAGCTTTCGACGGCGCCCGACGTCGAGACGTTGTGCGTTCCCGGTCTGGTCGGCACCTCGCCGTTTAAGGCCTCCGCAGATAGCGAGAGCGTGCTGTCCATGAATGGCCGCCGCGTGTTCAAGTTCGGCGTCAACGCGATTTGCGTCACGGTCCATAAGCTTGCGAGCGATGCGGGCATTTCGGTCGAGGACATCGACCATTTTGTATTCCATCAGGCTAACGAACGAATCCTGAGTCAGGCGGTCAAGCGCCTCGGTGTGCCAGACAAGCGCGTGGTTCGAACGCTGCGCGAGACCGGCAACATTTCGAGCGCATGCATTCCGCTTGCCCTCGACCGGCTGGCAAACGCCGGTGCACTTCACACGGGCGACACCATCACCCTCGTTGGATTTGGCGCCGGTCTGGATATAGGTGGCTATCTACTTCGTTGGAAGTAGTTGCACATAGGAAATAAAAACGCCCCTAGGGCACAAACAAAGGAGAACTACCATGGCAGATCAGAAGACCTTCGAGCGCGTTTGCGATGTTATCCGCGAGACCGCCGGTCTTGACGACGTCGAGATGAAGCCCGGGTCCACGCTCGAGGAGATTGGTCTCGACAGTCTGGGCACCGTCGAGATCCTCGTCGCCGTTGAGGACGAGTTTGGCATCCAGCTCGATACCGAGGAGAACCCCAAGACGGTCGGCGAGTTCGCCGATACGGTCGAGGCGGCATTGGAGAAGTAGAGATGCTCAAGACTCCTCTCTGCGATCTGCTCGGCATCGAAAAGCCCGTGTTCCAGGGCGGTATGGCCTGGATCGCCGACGCCTCGCTGGCGTCCGCAGTGTCCGAGGCGGGCGGCTTAGGGATTATCGCGGCCATGAACGCCGACGCCAACTGGCTGCGCGACCAGATTCATGAGCTGCGCGCCAGGACGGATAAGCCCTTTGGCGTCAACGTCATGCTCATGAGCCCGTTTGCCGACGAGGTCGCGCGGGTCGTGATTGACGAGCGGGTGCCGGTCGTCGTGACGGGTGCCGGCAATCCCACCAAGTACATGAAGGCGTGGAACGAGGCGGGCATCAAGGTCATCCCGGTCGTTGCCTCGGTGGCGCTGGCGCGCCTCGTGGCGCGTCGTGGAGCCACTGCCGTGGTTGCCGAGGGTACCGAATCAGGCGGCCATATTGGCGAGACCTCGACGATGGCACTGGTGCCGCAGGTTGTCGATGCGGTCGATATTCCCGTGGTTGCGGCTGGCGGTATCGCCGATGGCCGCGGCGTGGCGGCCGCCTTTATGCTGGGCGCCGCCGGCGTGCAGGTGGGTACGCGCTTTCTGATCGCAGATGAGTGCACCGTATCGGAGCAGTACAAGGAGATGGTCCTGAAGGCCAACGACACCTCGACGCGTGCGACCGGCCGCTCGACGGGACACCCGGTGCGTGCCCTCAAGAGCCCCTTCACCAACGCCTACGCCAAGAGCGAGGCGGCGGGCGTAAGCGTCGAGGAGCTCGGGGCCATGGGCACGGGCGCCCTTCGCAAGGCCGCCAAGGACGGCAATTACGAAGAGGGCTCGTTTTTGTGTGGACAGATTGCCGGCATGGTCAACGAGCGCCAAAGTGCACGTGAAATCGTTGACGACCTGGTCGATGGCGCCGAGCACGTCCTGAAGGGTGCGTGCGCATGGGTGGCGTAGCGTTTCTGTTTGCCGGCCAGGGCGCCCAGCACCCCGCGATGGGCGTCGACCTGATCGAGGCATCGCCGGCCGCCGCCGAGGTGTTCGCCATTGCCGACGAGGTGCGCCCGGGGACCAGTGAGCAGTGCCGAAGCGCCTCCAAGGAGGAACTCTCGCAGACCGAGAACACGCAGCCGTGCGTGTTCGTTCACGATCTGGCAGCGGCTGTCGCCCTGCGTGAGCGCGGCGTGGTACCTGCCGCCTGTGCGGGTTTTTCGCTTGGCGAGGTCGCCGCGCTCACCTTTGCGGGGGCGTTCGATACGCGAGCGGGCTTTGAGCTCGTGTGCGAGCGCGCGGCGCTGATGGCCGCGGCTGCCGAGCGCCATCCGGGCGGCATGCGCGCCGTCATCAAGCTCGATGCGGCGCAAGTCGAGAACCTGGCAAAACAGGCCGGCGAGGACTGCTGGCCGGTCAACTACAACAGTCCGCAGCAGACGGTTGTTGCCGGAGCGCCCGAGACGCTGCAGGAGCTCGACGTCCTAGTAAAAGAGGCTGGCGGCCGCGCTATGAAAGTCGCGGTGTCGGGCGCATTTCATAGCCCCTATATGGCCGAGGCGACTGAGGGGCTGGCGACGTATATCCAAGCCGGCCACGCGCCGTCACCGCTGCTGATTCCGGTCATGGCAAACATGACGGCGGCGCCCTATCCGGCGGACCCGCGAGCGGCATCGGATGTCTTGGCCAATCAGGTGAGTCATGCCGTTCGTTGGGTCGACACGCTGCATGCTCTGCAGAATCAGGGCATCGACACGTTTATTGAGGTCGGCCCTGGCAAAACGCTGTCGGGCCTGGCCAAGCGTACGCTGAGCGACGTTCGCGTGTATTCGTGCGAAACGGCCGAGCAGGTCGCAGCTATTGCCGACGAGCTCGCATAGTCCACAGGGCTGTAACCCGAAAGGAATGACATGGGCAACTTGAACAACGGCGCGCTCGAGCGCAACGACTCACGTCGTGTGGCACTGGTCACGGGCGGCTCGAGGGGTATCGGCCGCGCCTGCGCTGTCGGTCTGGCGGAGGACGGCTTTGATATCGCCGTCGTCTATGCCGGCAGCGTCGATGCGGCGCGCAAGACGTGCGAAGCCTGTGAGGCGGTTGGCGCCACGGCACGCGCATATCAATGCGACGTGGCCGATCCCGCTGCTGTCAACGCGTGCGTGGAAGCGGTCCTCAACGACTTTGGTTCCATTTGGGCGCTCGTCAACAACGCCGGCATCACCCGCGATGGCCTGCTCATGCGCATGGGCGATGACGCATTCGATCGCGTGCTCGATGTCAATCTCAAGGGAACATTCAATATGACGCGCGCGCTCACCAAGACCTTTATGCGCCAGCGCGGCGGTTGCGTCGTCAACATGAGCTCGGTCGTGGGCCTGATGGGCAATGCCGGGCAAGCCAACTACGCTGCTTCCAAGGCGGGCGTGATAGGGCTTACCAAGGCGGTGGCGCGCGAGCTTGCGCCTCGTGGCGTACGAGCGAACGCGGTCGCTCCCGGGTTTGTCGAGACAGATATGACGGCAAAGCTCTCGGAGAAGGTGCGTACGGCAACCGAGGAACAGATTCCCCTTAAGCGCATGGCACGTCCCGAGGAAGTGGCCGGCGTGGTGCGCTTTTTAGCGAGCGATGCGGCTGCTTACATTACGGGCGAGGTCGTGCGCGTCGACGGCGGAATGGCGATGTAGAAACCAGGGCCGAAGAACGGCTTGGATGAGGAGACCATGATGGAACAGAGAGTTGCAATCACCGGCATCGGTGCCGTATCGCCGCTCGGCAACACCGCGCTTGCCACCTGGGCGGCCATGTGCGCCGGGACCTGTGGCATCGGCCCGATCACGCACTTTGATACCGATGCGTTTACCGTCAAGGTGGCGGCCGAAGTCAAGGGCTTTGACGGCAACGAGTACTTTGGCAAGCGCGACGCCAAGCATCTGGACCCCTGCGTTCAGTTTGCGCTGGTGGCTTCGGACGAGGCAATGCACGATGCGGGCTTTGATGCCGAAGGCGCCATCGATCGCGAGCGCCTGGGCGTTTACGTGGGGTCGGGCGTGGGCGGCATGCAGACGCTCGTCGACAACGTCCATACGATTGCCGACCGTGGGCCCCGCCGCGCATCGCCTTACATGATCGCGATGATGATCCCCAACATGGCATCGGGCAATATCGCAATCCGTCACAAGGCAAAGGGACCGACCCTGCCAGTCGTGACTGCGTGCGCGACCTCGGCCCATGCGGTGGGCGAGGCGTTCCGTGCTATCAAGCACGGCTATGCCGACGCGATCCTCGCGGGCGGTGCCGAGGCGGCCATTATCCCCGATGCTGTTGCAGGCTTTACGTCCTGCCGCGCATTGACCACCAACCCCGATCCCGCGACGGCCTGCCGCCCGTTCGACGCAGACCGCGATGGCTTTGTGATGGGTGAGGGCGCCTGCGTGCTGGTACTCGAGAGCATGGAGCATGCGCAGGCGCGCGGTGCGCACATTTATGCCGAGGTCGTGGGCTACGGCAACACCGATGATGCCTATCACATTACGAGCCCCGACCCCGATGCCGCCGGCATTGCCCGTGCGATATCGCTGGCGGTAGCCGAGGGCGACGTCAAGCCTTCCGAGGGTCTCTACATCAACGCCCACGGCACCTCGACCAAGCTCAACGATTCGTCCGAGACGACAGGCATTAAGCGGGCGCTCGGCGAGGACGCGGCACGCGCCGCGCACGTCTCGTCGACCAAGTCGATGACCGGGCACATGATCGGTGCCACGGGTGCCATCGAGGTCATGGCCTGTGCCATGGCGCTCGAGCAGGGCGTGGTGCCCCCGACCATTAACTACCACACGCCCGATCCCGCCTGCGATCTTGATTACACGCCTAATCGAGCGGTTCGCGCCGACCTTACCTGGGCGCTTTCGACCAACCTGGGCTTTGGCGGGCACAACGCCGCCATCGCGCTGCGTAGATATACGAGGAGCTAGAGCATGGATTCCAAAAGACTTGCCGAGATAGCCGATGTGATGGAGGACCGCGGCCTTACGCGCGTACGTGTTGAGGAGCCCGATGGCACCGCGGTCGAACTCGAGCGCGCGAGTGCCGCGCAGCCGGTTGCCGTGCCCGTGCCTATGCCGGGTGCCGTGGCCGCTCAAGTTGCAGCTCCCACAGTCGCGCCTGCCGCACCGGAACCCGCCACGCAGACACCTGCCGCCGCGCCGGAGCCCAAGGGCACCGAGGTGACTGCTCCCATGGTGGGCGTCTTCTATGCTGCCCCTGCGCCGGGCGACGAGCCGTTTGTGCGCGTGGGCTCCAAGGTCAAGGCCGGCGAGACCCTCTGCATCATCGAGGCCATGAAGGTTCTCAACGAGGTGACGGCCGAGGCAGACGGTGAGGTGCTCGAGATCTGCGTGACCGACGGCGACCTCGTGGAGTTTGGCAGCTGCCTCATGAGGATCGGATAGGTGATGTCCATGAACAAAGAAGAGCTCAAGAAGCTGTTGCCGCATCGCGAGCCGATGCTTTTGCTCGACGAAGCCGAGCTGGTGGGCGACGAGGCCCACGGCAAGATCACGATTACGGGCGACGAGTACTTTTTGCAGGGGCATTTTCCGGGAAACCCGGTCGTCCCCGGCGTGATTCAGTGCGAGATGCTCGCCCAGAACTGCTGCGTGCTGCTGATGGGCGATGAGGAGGCGCGCGGCGCGACGCCGTTCTACACGAGTCTGGACAAGGTGCGCTTTAAGCGTCCAGTGCGCCCGGGCGACACGGTGGATCTGGTGTGCTCCATCACACGTGCGCGCGGGCCGTTCCGCTTTGCGACGGGTACTGCGAGCGTCAACGGTGAGGTTTGCTGCCGCGCCGATATGTCTTTTGCACTCATGCACGAAAGTTAAGGAAGGCTTCATGTTCGACAAAGTGCTCATCGCCAACCGCGGAGAAGTCGCGGTCCGTGTTATCCGCGCGTGCCGCGATATGGGCATCAAGACCGTCGCCGTTTATTCCACGGCCGATGCGGACGCGCTGCACGTGCAGCTTGCCGACGAGGCGTATTGCATCGGCGGCCCGCGTCTTGCCGAGAGCTACCTCAACGACGATGCCGTGCTCACCTGTGCCGTGAAGTCGGGGGCAAAGGCAATTCATCCCGGCTATGGCTTTTTCTCCGAGAAGGCGAGCTTCGTGCGCGACTGCGACAAGTATGGCCTGGTGTTTGTCGGTCCTTCGGCCAAGGTGATCGACAGCATGGGCGACAAGGACGCCGCACGCCGAACGGCCGCTGCTGCGGGCGTGCCCATCGTGCCGGGCTGCGATTTGCTCAAAAGTCCCGAGGAGGCAACGGCCGAGGCCGAGCGCATTGGCTGCCCCGTGCTTATTAAGGCGCGCGCCGGCGGTGGCGGTCGCGGCATTCGCAAGGTCGAGCGCGTGGAAGATGCGGCAAAGGCGTTCATCGAGGCACGTGCCGAGGGCGAGGCCGTCTTTGGCGACGGCGAGTGCTACATGGAGAAGTTCGTCGCGCCGGCGCACCACGTTGAGGTGCAGATTATGGCCGATAAGCAGGGCCATGTGTTTTCGCTCGGCGAGCGCGAGTGCTCGGTTCAGCGTCGCAACCAAAAGCTGATCGAGGAGAGCCCCGCGCCGTGCCTCGACGGACGCGACGACATTCGTGCTCGCATGCACAAGGCAGCGCGTGACCTGGCTCGTGCCGTCGGCTACGAAGGAGCCGGTACCATCGAGTTCCTGTATTCGGACGACGGCAATTTCTACTTCATGGAAATGAACACGCGCTTGCAGGTGGAGCATCCGGTTACGGAGTTTGTGACCGATACCGACTTGGTCAAGTGGCAGCTGCGCGTGGCAGCCGGCCAGCCTCTGCCCTTTGAGCAGGAGGACATGCCGGTTCGCAACCACGCCATGGAGTGCCGCATCAATGCCGAAACGCCGGACTTTCTGCCGTCATGCGGAACGGTCACCGCGTTGCGTGTGCCGGGTGGTCCGCGCGTGCGCTGGGATTCCGCCATGTTTACCGGTGCGAACGTTCCGCCGTACTACGACTCCATGCTCGGCAAGCTCATCGTGTGCGCGCCCACGCGTGACGGCGCTATTCGCAAGATGCGCACGGCCCTGGGCGAGCTCGTGATTGAGGGCGTGAGCGAAAACAGCGAGCTGCAGCTCGACGTGCTGGCAAACGATGAGTTCTTGTCGGGCATGTACCACACCGATCTGATGGGGCATCTCTATGCTGATGAATAGAAAAGCGAAGACGGTCAACGTCCTCGAGGGGCCGATGACCGAGTCGTGCGCCGAGTTTCCCGCGCGCCACGTGTTTATCAAGTGCCCGGAGTGCCGCCGTGTGATCGATGAGGCACGCCTGCACGACAACCTCGAGGTCTGTCCTCGTTGCGGCAAACACTTTCGCGTGAGCGGTCGCGCGCGCATGCGCATGACGGTCGACGAGGGCACGTTTGAGGAATGGGATGCCAATCTGGCGTCGGAGGACTTCCTCTCGTTTCCCGGTTATGCCGACAAGCTCAAGGGCGCGGTCGAGCGTTCGGGCGAGCGCGATGCCGTTGTGTGCGGCAAGGGCAAAATCTGCGGTTGCGATACGGCGCTTTTCTTTATGGACGCCAACTTTATGATGGGCTCGATGGGTTCCGTGGTGGGCGAGAAGATCTGTCGCACATTTGAGCGTGCGACCGAGATGGGATTGCCAGTTGTCGGCTTTACCGTTTCGGGCGGTGCGCGCATGCAAGAGGGTGTGACATCGCTTATGCAGATGGCCAAGATTTCTGCGGCGGTTAGGCGCCACAGCGAGGCGGGCGGCCTGTATATCACGGTGCTCACCGACCCCACGACTGGCGGCGTGACCGCGAGCTTTGCCATGGAGGGCGACATAATCCTGGCCGAGCCCGATGCCCTGACGGCATTTGCCGGCCCGCGCGTGATCGAGCAGAACATGCACAAGCGCCTGCCCAAGGGATTCCAGCGCTCCGAGTTTTTGCTGGAGCACGGCTTTTGCGATGCCGTTGTTCCGCGTGGCGAGATTGCGCTCACGGTAGGCGAGCTGTTGGCGCTGCACGAAGGGCACGCGCCCGGCCTGGGGGCACCGCATGAGATCGTCCATGCGGGTCGCCGCGGCAAAAAGCTGGGACACTTGTTTAAGCGCTCGACGGCACCAAAAACCGCGCTCGAGATTGTCAAGCAGACCCGCTTGGCAGATCGCGCCACGGCGGGTGAGATGATCTCGTTGGGCCTGGATGGATTTGTGGAGCTGCACGGCGACCGTTACTTTGGCGACGACGCCGCTGTGGTGGGCGGCATCGGCTGGAAGGACGGGCGACCCGTGACGGTTATCGCCATCGAGCGCGGCACCACGACCAAAGAGCGTATCCGCCGCAACTTTGGCATGGCGCATCCCGAGGGCTACCGCAAGGCGCGTCGCCTTATGCGTCAGGCCGAAAAGTTTGGTCGACCGGTTCTGTGCCTGGTCGATACTTCGGGCGCGTTTTGCGGCATCGGTGCCGAGGAGCGCGGCCAGGGCGAGGCGATCGCCCAGAATCTCATGGAGATGAGCGGCCTTAAGACGCCGATTGTCTCGGTGGTGACAGGCGAGGGCGGCTCTGGTGGCGCGCTGGCGCTATCCGTGGCCGACCGCATCCTGATGCTCTCGAGCTCGGCCTATTCGGTCGTGAGCCCCGAGGCCTGCGCGTCGATCCTGTGGAAGGATACCGAGCGCGCGGATGAGGCCGCCGAGGCGCTGAAACTCACGGCCCCCGACCTGTTGGCGCTCGGCATCATCGACGGCATTGTCGACGATAGGGGCCTGTCGCATGAGGAGATTGCCGGTGCCGTCATGTCCTCGGCATTTGATGCCTTCGATACGCTTGGGCGGCTCGACGACGCGACCCTCACAAACCTCCGCTACGAAAAGTACCGCGCAATCGGTCAGTACCGCACGATGTGACAAAGGGACAGTCCGCATGTCACATTGGGAAAGGCGTTCCATGCCACAAGTTTCTAACACCTCGTTTGCAACGACGGTTTCATCAAACGCCATGGCCGTGGTGGACTATCTGTCCAAAAGCATGATGTCGGCGCTGCCGTTTATTGTCTGCGCGGCGTTGTTCCGCACCGTCGCCGTCATTATGGGCGAAGGCATGCTGGGCCTGTGGTCTGCCGATTCCGAAATCTATCGCCTGTTCTACAGTTGGCTCTATAACGCCGGCTATTACTTTTTGCCCATCTATCTTGGTTGGGCGGCCGCCCGCCAGCTCGGTTGCTCGGAGCAGCTGGGCATGATGCTGGGCGGCGTATTGATTGCGCCCGATCTGCTTAAGCTCGTCGATGCCGCATCGACGACGGGGGCACCGATGACTTCCGTGTATGGCCTGCTTCCCGCGCCGGTCATCGATTACACGACGACTGTTATTCCGGTTCTCATCTCGGTGCCCGTGCTATGGCGAGTGGAGTGTTTCTTTCAGCGCGTTATCCCTCAGGCTGTGGCGTTTTCGTTCGTTCCGTTTGCGACCATGCTCGTCATGGTTCCAGTTTCGCTGTGTATTACGGCGCCGGCGGGCAGCTATCTTGGCATGCTGTTGGGCCAGCTTATGTTTATGCTTGGCAATTCCGGTGGCATCGTGTCGCTGCTCACGCTCATGGGGCTTGCCGCGGGCTGGGAGTTTCTTAAGATCGCGGGTGTCAGCAACGTTGTCCTATCGCTCGCCTATGCGCAGTTTATGAGTGTGGGAACGGATTCGTGCGTCCTGATCGCCGCGACGATGGCAACGTTCGCCGTTTGGGGTATGCCCTTTGGCGCGTCGCTCCGCGTTGCGGATAAGGACGAGAAGGCGCTCATGCTGGGCTATTCGATCTCGGGCGTGCTTGGCGGCGTAAGCGAGCCGGCGCTGTACGGCTGCGGCTTTAAATATGGCAGGTGTCTGACATGCATGGCCATTGGCGGCGCCGTCGGAGGCCTTGTTGCGGCCGTGGGCCACGTTACGGCCTATACCATCGGCATGACGAATGTCCTTATGGTCATTGGCTTTGCCACGGGCGGCATTTCGAACCTGCTGTGGTGCTGCGCTGCCGGTGGCACGGCATTTGCGGTGTCTGCGGCGCTGAGCTACTGCTTTGGCGTGGTGCCGGCGAAGGAGCAGGTGACGGGGGACGGAGCCGATTTGCCCGAAACCTCGAAGAGCGTGGCCGAGGCAAACGCATAAACCTGTGCGACAAAGGGACGGTCCCGCATGTCGCATTCCAAGGCCGTGGCCCGTGTGGGTTGCGGCCTTTTTGTATCTGGGGGACAAAGTAGCTACACTACAATCCGTTTGAGCAATAGATATATAGGTAGTACCGTGGGGGCGGATGCAGATGGTCGAGTGGATTGTTCGTCGTGCGCAGGGCGACCGTGCACGCGTGGGAACGTTGACGGGCATGGTGTGTATTCTCGCCAATGTGGCACTATGCGCTGCGAAGGGTGCAATTGGCGTGCTGTCGGGATCGGTTTCAATCGTGGCGGACGCTATGAACAACCTGTCTGATGCCAGCTCGAACATCGTGAGCGTGCTTGGCTTTAAGCTGGCGGGCAAGCCGGCAGACCCCGAGCATCCTTACGGCCATGGCCGCTACGAGTATCTCTCGGGTCTGGTCGTGGCGGCGCTCGTGCTGCTGATCGGCCTTGAGCTTATCAAGTCCTCGGTTGAGCGCGTCATCCACCCCGAACCTGTCGAGTTCTCGCTTGCCCTGGTGGCAGTCCTTGCGCTTTCGATGGTCGTAAAGCTTTGGATGGCGGCCCTCAACCAAAAACTCGGCGATCGCATTGAGTCCGAGACGCTGCATGCGACCGCGCAGGATTCCAAGAACGATGTTCTAGCCACGGGCGCCGTGTTGGCGTGCGCGATTGTTTCGCAGGTGACGCATATCAATCTAGATGCATGGGTCGGCCTTGCCGTTGGCGCCTATATTGGCTGGAGCGGCTTTGAACTCATCCAGGATACGGTGAGCCCGCTTTTGGGCCAGGCGCCCGATCCTAAGCTGGTCAAGCACATTCGAGACAAAATCATGAGCTACCCCGGCGTTTTGGGCGTTCACGATTTGATGGTTCACGACTACGGCCCAGGCAGAAAGTTCGCAAGTGCCCACGCCGAGATGGCGGCTGAGGCCAGCCCGCTGGAAAGTCACGACACGCTCGACAACATTGAACAGGCATTTAGGAACGAAGACGGCATGATTGTCACGCTCCATTACGACCCCATCGTGACCGACGATCCAAAGGTGGCGAGCATGCGTCTGCGCATCAACGCTATGGCTCAAGAGATTGATAGCCGCCTCTCGATCCACGACCTACGCTGTGTTCCGGGCCCCACGCACACCAACGTGATCTTTGACTGCGTGCGTCCCTCGGATCTACAGATGAGTGCCGAAGACTTAAAGCACGCACTGGCACAACGGGTCGAATCGGAATATCCCAGGTCGATTGCCAAGATCGCGATCGACGAAGACTACGTAGGCCATACCCACGAGTAGGGCTGCGCCGGTAGAGCAAGTTATACAGAAGGGGAGAGCATGAAGCGTCTATATCTACTCCGCCACGGTCAGACGGAGTTCAACGTCAAAAAGCTGGTCCAGGGCCGCTGCGATTCACCGCTGACCGACCTGGGTCGTCAGCAAGCCGGGATGGCAGCCGCGTGGCTCAAAGCCCACAACGTCGTTCCCGACAAAGTGGTCTCTTCGCCCTTAGGCCGAGCCATGGACACGGCAAGTCTCGTCGCAACCGAACTCCTCGGCCGGGATGCAGCAGTCGAGCCCTGCGAAGGCATCATCGAGCGCTGCTACGGCACCTTCGAAGAGGGTCCCCACGATGCCCTGCCCACCGACGTCTGGGACCCCGGCGAGGACTTGGTCCCCTTTGGAGGAGAAGGAAGTCATGCCCTGCAGGAGCGCATGGTAGTCACCCTCACCAATCTCATGGGCGCCGAGGGCATCGAAACCCTCCTAGCAGTAAGCCACGGCAGTGCCAGCCGCCAATTCATCAAGGCTGCAGCCCCAGAGGGCTTCGAGCTCCCAACAAAACTCCCCAACTGCGCCATCATGAT
>CAUBMI010000030.1 GCA_958436995.1 uncultured Collinsella sp. | reverse complement strand
AAACCGCGTAACTATATACCTATAACAACTCAATCTTTCCGTCCTTCACGGTGAGCCCCATATTGCCCGAGAGCAGATCGTCCAGGCGCGAACCCACGAGCTCAAAGCGCCAGCCTTCGCGCAGGGGGCTCTGCTCGGGGTGCTCAATATAGTCGGCCAGGTCATCGCGCGAGGCAATGACCGAGGTCGCCACGCCCGAACGCTCGGCAACCAGGCGAATGAGCGCATACATCAGGTCCGTCACGCTCTCCAACTCCGGCGAAATCTGACGGTGCCCGCGCACCATGAGCGGCAGGCGATCGTGCGGACAGCTTGCGCCGCGCTTGATGGCCATCAACGCGCCATCCACGTCGCGCTCCCCCAGCTGGTCGGTACCGCGGATGCTACGGAACTCCTCGACACGCACGGGATTGCGCTTAACCAGGGCCAGCAGCGTATCGTCGGACATGACCCACTTGCGCGGGATGTTGCGACGCTCGGCGCGGTCCTCGCGCCAAGCGGCAAGCTCGCGCGCAATGCCCAGCTGATGGCGGCTACACGAGTTGATGCGTTTGACCTTGCGGAATGCCTCATGGCGGTCGGCGCGGTAGTGCGACTCGTCGGCCAAAGGACGCAACTCGTCGAGCACCCAGTCCACGCGGCCCAGCTCACGCAGGCGGCTCATCATCTCGGTATAGGCGACGATTAAGTACTTGACGTCATCGATCGCGTACTCGATCTGCTTATCGCTCAGCGGGCGGCGCGACCAATCGGTCAGCGACTCGGTCTTGGGCAGTGATACGCCGCAGAACGTCTGAACGAGCGCACCATACGAAATCTGCTGGCGCTCGCCCAAAAAGGCGGCGGCAACCTGCGTGTCAAAAATCGGTCGCGGCAGTGCGCCCACGGTATGGAGCATAACTTCCATGTCCTGTGAGCAAGCATGGAATACCTTGACCACGCCCTCGTCGGCCATAAGCTCGGCAAGCGGCGACAGGTCGTCGATCACCAGCGGATCGACAGCGACACTCTCGGCGGGGGTGGCAATCTGGACCAGGCACAGGCGCGGATGAAACGTGCGCTCGCGCAAAAACTCGGTATCGACGGCGATCGCGTCGAACTCGCGGGCGCGCTGGCAAAAGTCGACCAGAGCCTGATGTGTGGAAATGTACATATCAACCCATCGAATAAGGTTAGGCCCGAAAAACACGGGTAGGATATCGGCATTGCTCTACAACTATACTCGGTTAGTCACAGAACGGGAACGTAAGTATGCGCTGCCTTATCATCCACAACCCGGCATCGGGCCCCAGCTCAGATGAAATCTACGCGTTCACGCACGCCCTCGCGCAGGGCGGCGACGAGGTCGTGATGCGTTTTATCGGCGATGGCATGGAGCCCGAGGACGCGGTAGCGGACGTTCGCGAGTTCGATCGCGTGGTCGTTTCGGGCGGCGACGGCACCGTCTCCAACGTGCTCGACCAGATGCGCGGGTGCGGTGTCCCCACGCTTGTCTTCCCCTCCGGCACGGCCTGCCTGTTCTTTAACAACATCGGCAATGCCCCCGAGGCGGCGGCACTCGCCAAGGCTTGCCGCGACGGCCGCACGGTCAAAGTGGACATGGGTGAGCTCTTTTGGCTCGACGAGAACGGCAACGAGAAGCGCCACGGCTTTATCATCATCGCCGGCTCGGGCTTCGACGCCGAGATCATGATGAAGGCCGCTCCCACCAAAAACGACATCGGCGAGATCGCCTACTTCCTCTCCGCGCTCGCCACGCCCAACCCCACGGTGGCGCACTTTACCATTGAGCACGACGGCATTGTCGAGGAGCTCGACGGCATCTGCTGCATGGCAGGCAATACCTCGGTCATCCAAAACGACATCAACCTGTTCCCCAACTGCCGCATGGACGACGGCATGGTCGACATCGTCGTTATTGAGCCCGTGCGCACGATGCAGCTGCTCCCCACGGTAATTACCGCCGCGCTCGACCCCGCTGGCAAAGTGCTCGGCCGTCCGCAGTTTAAGATCATCCAGACCAAGGAAGCCAAGATCACCTGCACGCCATCGCTGGGTATGCAGTTCGATGGAGAGATCATCTCCAGCAACTCCGGCGTCTTTGGCGCTCGCGCGCTGCCGCAATGTCTCGACCTCATCGTCGACGATTTTTCACCGCTCGGAAAATAGGAGGACCCCATGAACGACAATCCCCTGATTGGCTTTATCGTCATCGTCTTGGCCATGCTCGTTGGTTACGCCATCAATGTGATCCACCGCCGAAAGAAGTAAATCCACATTGGTATGATATTCATCCAGTTATCGACTCTCCCGTTGTTTATGCAAATCCTAAACAGCGGGAGAGTTTTCTTTTTGAGCATTGTCTGGCGCTTTATTCAGCTACAGTAAATGCAGGGTGCCTTTATTTAACTAAAGCAATAAAATGAGTATTATTATCCGCTCATCGTATATTTCTTCACGCTCATCGAGTAAAAGCTGTTGTCGAATGAATACTCTTTACACTTCCTTTAGGCTAGTAGATGTATTTATTAGCTGAAACTCCGTACGGTTTCGCGGGGTTTCAACAGTTGGGAGGGATCATGAGGTTTACTCATCCTGTCAACACGCTCAAGAAGCTCGGCTGCGGCCTTGCATTTGGAGCAGCGGCCATTATGGCCATGCCGACTTCGGCGCTCGCTTGCACCCAGATCTACATGGGCAGCCAGCTCACGGCAGACGGCAACACGTACTACGGACGCTCCGAGGACTTCGGCCCGCGCTACATCAAGCACTTTGGCATCGAGCCCGCACACAAGGACGGCAGCAAGTACACCTCGGTCGAGTCCGGCTTTGAGTACAAGTCCAAGGGCGCAACCTACCGCTACACCTTCGTTCGCGACAACCCCTCTCAGTGGGAAGATCGTTACGACGCATATTCCGAGGCTGGCATCAACGAAAAGGGCGTTTCCTGCTCTGCCACGCTGAGCACCTCCTATAACGAGAAGGCAGAGGAAGCCGACCCCGTCACCGAGGAGACCGGCATCGGCGAGTACAACTACGCCAGCGTCATTCTGGGCGAGAGTGCCACGGCCCGCGAGGGTGTCGAGCTCCTCGGCAGCTTGATTGACGAGCAGGGCGTCTGCTCCAACGACCAGATCATCATTGCCGACAACAACGAGACCTGGCTGTTTGCAGCGCTTTCCGGCCATCAGTGGATCGCCATGAGGCTCACCGACGATATCGCCTCGCTCAATCCCAACATCGGCAACCTCACCTATGACGTCGACCTCGACGACACCGAGAACTGCCTCCACTCCGAGGGCATCGAGTCCATGCCTAAGGAGAAGGGCTTTGCCGAGTACACCGACGGCAAGTTCGACGTCGCCAAGACCTACGGCGAGGAGATTAGCGAGGCCGGTATGCACCAGTGGTCGCGCTATGTCCAGGGCCGCGATTACTTCATGGCTCCGCTTGCTGAGGGCACCGACTATGAGATCGTCAAGGACGAGCGCGAAGACGCTCGTGCGACGACCGGCGCCCTGGTCCACGAGATGCAGCCGCTGTTCTTCCAGCCCGGCAAGTCCGACTGGAACACCTTTGAGATGATTCGTTCCTTCGCCGCTCGCGGCGAGAATGTCGCCGGCCTCAACGCCAACACCGACGGCGCCTATGCCATCGGCTCCAACCGCAACACCGAGATCCACACCTTCCAGATCCGTCACGGCATGGACCCCGAAATCGCGACCATCCAGTGGGAGATGCTCTCCAACGCCGAGTTCTCCGTCGCTATCCCCCTCTATTCCGCACTGCTCACCGAGGTCAGTCCCTACTTCAGCGATCAGGACGTCTCCTTCGATCACTGTGAAGAGGAAGACGTCGTGAACAACGAGGAGCCCAAGAACTCCATCAACTACGTCCTCATGGACATCAACACGCTCGCCTATGAGAACCGCGACAACTGCGCTACCGGCGTCCGCGCCTATCTCGACGCCCTGCAGAAGGAGCTCATCGAGCAGAACCTGACCGTCGACGAGGCCATGCAGGCCGCCGAGGGCACCGAGGCCCGCACCGCCCTGGCCAACAAGGCCGGCAAGGCAGCGACCAAGAACACCTACATCAAGTGCAAGGCCATGCTCGAGGAGATGCGCGACTACCTCAAGGAGGGCGATTTCTCCGAGGAGTTCGTCCCGAGTGACTACGATACCGACAACGACTGCCTGGTCGAGTCCATCACCTATGCCGACGAGGCCCTCTCTGATAAGGACGTTGCCGAGCCCGAGGCTGAGGAAGAGGCGACCGAGGAGAAGTCCGAGGGCAACAACATGGCCGCCATGGCCGTTGGCGCCGTCGTCATCATCGGTGTCTGCGGCTTCGTGCTCTATCGTCGCAAGAAGGCCTAGGGCCCTCGCGTTCCAAGAAACGGGTGGGTCGCATGAGTCATCCCGACCGCTCGGCCTGCCCTTTTGACCGGTAGGAAACACCGCTGAAATCTTTTCAAAAAAGATTTCCCCGCACACACTTCGCTGTGCTATAGTGCAGCGCAACAGCAACTAGGTGCGACCGCGCCACGGCATCACGAAAGGAGCCACCAACATGAAGAACACGATGAACTCTCTCAACAACTGGTGGTGGCGTGATGCGAATACGATCGGTCGACAGTGAGTCCCTCACGCCTGTTTTTTAGCTCTAGGTGATTGGAAGGCCTCCGGTTTCGACCGGGGGCCTTTTTCTATCTCGAGCCCGATCGCATTCGCATCACGCGCCTCCGTTTTTCTCTTACACTCCCCTTTTTGAAAGGACTTTCACCATGTCTCAGAACACCACCGCCACCGCCCAGCCCCGCACCGTCCAGACCGCCGACCGCGGTAAACTCGATATCCGCGCTCTTGTCCTGCTCGCCATCCTGCTTGCCGCCGGCTTCATCCTCAACTTCACCGTCGGCAAGGCAATCTCGGGCATCTCGGGCGGCATGATCAGCCCCGAGTTCATCATCTCGGCCTTCTGCCTCACCATCCTGGTCGTTCGTCCCAACATTGGTCAGGCGCTCGTCATTGGCCTCATCTCGGCGGCCGTGATCCAGATCACTACCACCTCGCCGTTTGTCGATTTTGCCGCCGAGGGCATCGCCGCCATGCTCATGGCCCTCATCGTCAACGCCGCCGCCAAGGACGGCCAGGTTAAGCCTGCCGTCGCCATCGTCGCAACGTTCGTGACCACCTTTGTCTCGGGCGTCATCTTCATGGTCATCAAGATGGCCATGCTCGGCGTGGTAAGCGAGCTCGCCGCAGCCATGCTGCCCGTCGTCGCCATGACCGCCGTGTTTAACGCCATCCTGGTCGGCGCCCTCTACCTGCCCATCCAGAAGGCACTTAAGCTTAGCTAACCTGCTCGGCTTTACGAGCCACCCCATCTTGGCGTTCATTCGTCGCTCGCGTACCCAAGTACGCTTCGCTCCTCTTTCGCGCCAACCTGGGCCCCTCGTAAAGCCGTCTTCGTGCTTCACCGCCAAAGACAGTCCCAAACAACGAGCTTTTGGGGACGTTGCTAAACGACCAGTCATGTAAGAACGTCCCCAATGACTATGAAAGGTATCCATGGAAACGATCATCAACGTCGACGATGTCTCGTTCTCCTATGGCACGCAAACCGAGCAGGCGCTCAGCCACGTTTCGCTCAGCGTGAACAAGGGAGATTTCATCGGCATCATCGGGCCCTCGGGCGCTGGTAAGTCCACACTTGCCGCCTGTCTGTCGGGCGCTGTGCCTCACCATTACACCGGCGCCTTTTATGGCTCCGTGTTAGTTGACGGCCACGACACCTGCGAGGTCTCGCTCACCGACGTATCGCAGGTCGTCGGTAGCGTACTGCAGGACATCGATACGCAGATGGTCGCTTCGGTCGTTGAGGATGAGATGCTCTTTGGTCTCGAGAACTTTGGCGTTCCGCACGACCAGATCGAGCAGCACGTGAGTGAGACGCTTAAGACCGTCGGCATCAGCGACCTGCGCGACCGCGAGATCGCCACCCTCTCGGGCGGCCAAAAGCAAAAGGTAGCTATCGCCGCCATCCTCGCTATGCGCCCGCGCGTCTTAGTGCTCGATGAGCCAACCGCAGCGCTTGATCCCGCCAGTTCCACCTTAGTCTTCGAGACGCTGCGCGAGGCAAACCGCGCGCTCGGCATCACCATCGTCGTCGTTGAGCAAAAGGTCGCTTTACTTTCGGAGTACTGCAACCGCGTGTTGGTGCTCGATCACGGCCAGATCGCGCTGCAAGGTGAGCCGCACGAAGTCTTTGCGCACACCGACGAGCTTCGCGTCATCGGTGTCGATTGTCCGCGCGTCACGCGCATCTTCAACAGTCTCGAGGCCGATGGCTTGGTAAGCGGCACGCCCTGTCTGGATGTCGACGAGGCAGAACGCCTGATCACGGAAATCGTCGACCCCGACCGTGCGACAAGCGATACCCAGGCGCCCGCAGGCTCCCCGCACGCGCCGTCGCTGCGCCCGCATGCGAAAGACGCCGAGCCGGTGCTCACCTTTGACCATGTCGAGTTTTCCTACCCCCATGGAGGCGCCGCCGTCCACGACCTCAACTTGACGCTCTACCCCGGCGAGCTCGTGGGCATTGTCGGCCAAAACGGAGCCGGCAAAACCACGCTCACCAAACTGCTCACGGGTTTGCTCAAGCCCGCATCGGGCAGCGTACGCGTTACGGGCTTGGACACGGCATCGGTTCCCACGAGCCGCATCGCACACGAAGTGGCAACGCTTTTCCAGAACCCCGACCGTCAAATCTGCAAAGACACCGTGCTCGACGAGGTCGCCTTTGGTCTAGAGCTTGCCGGCATCGACCGCGCCGAAGCCCTGCGTCGCGCCCAGCTGGTCATCGACCGCTTTGGCCTGCCCGCCGACGAGGCACCGTTCTCGCTGTCACGCGGCCAGCGCCAGATGGTGGCGCTGGCATCCGTTGTAGTGGTCGAGCCCAAGATCGTGGTGCTCGACGAACCCACGAGCGGCCTGGACTACCGCGAGTGCATGACCGTGATGGAAACGGTGCGCACCATGGCCGAGCGCGGTTGCGCCATTATCATGGTCTGTCACGACATGGAAGTCGTTTCCGACTTTGCCGAGCGCATCGTGGTGATGGCCAACGGTCGCATCCTCGACCGCGGCCGCACGCACGAGCTGTTCTCGAACATCGAGCTCATGCAGCGTGCCTACGTTGAGCCGCCCCAGGTCATCGAACTCTCGCGCCGTCTGGCATCCACCGTCTCGCCCGCCTTTACACAGGTGAGTGAGGTCACTGATATCGTTCGCATTACCGAGGAGATGGTCCGCCGTGGTTAACGTCATCGACTACATGCCGGGTGACACGCTGCTACACCGCCTGAACCCCGTCATCAAACTGGGCCTCGCCGCCGCCATCATCATCGGTATCTTCTTGTCCGACACCTATGTGGCACTGCTGGGCTTTCTGGCGCTCACGCTCGCGCTGGGAGCCTACGCCGGCGTCGTCGACCGCCTGCTCGCGCTGCTCAAGCTGCTGATTCCACTCGCGCTCATCATGCTGGTGCTGCAGCTGGCTTTTATGCGCGATGGCAACGTGGTGTGGAGCTTTGTCACCGATGAAGGCCTCATCACCGGAACAAAGGCCTGTCTGCGTCTGCTGGGCGTGGCGCTACCGCTTATTCTGATGCTCATGGTGACCAAGCTCAACGACCTTGCCAACGCCTGCGTCGAGGTGCTGCACGTTCCGTATCGTTACGCCTTCACCTTTACCACGGCGCTGCGCTTTGTGCCAGTGTTTGGCCAGGAGATGAACGCCATCATGGAGGCGCAGACCGCACGCGGCATCGAGTATGACACCAAGAACCCCATCAAGAAGCTCAAGCTCATGCTGCCGCTGTGCGTGCCGCTACTGATCTCGAGCGTGGGTAAAACCGATGCCACGGCCCTGGCAGCCGAGCAGCGCGGCTTCTACCTGCGCACGCGCGCGAGCTCGTACAAGCGCTACCCCATCAAGGGCCTGGACATTGCCATACTTATTGTCAGCATTGCCCTCATCGTCCTCGGCTTCCTGTTTTAACCCATCGCCCCCGGCAACCGACAAATTCAAAAGGCCTCGGCTCGCACCAAACGAGTCGAGGCCTTACTGTTCCCCCAGATAAAACCTACCAAAATAAACCTGTCCCTTTTTGGCAGGTCGAGGGCTACAGGCGGTAGGGGGCGCCGCTGCGGATGATGGATTCGCGCACCAGGACGTCCATGGCGTCAAGGGTAATCTCGGGCATCTCCCGGTACTTTTGCAGCACCGAGAGCTCGGTGCAGGCCAGAATGACGCGGTCGCAGCCGCTGCGGGCGAACTCCCACATCACGCGGTCAAACTTGTCCATATCGGGCTCGCGTCCGGCCTTCACGTCATCATAAATCAGCGACATCACGTCGGCCTGGCGCTTCTCGCTGGGATAGACGACCTCGACGCCCGCGGCCTCGCACTCGCGCCCATAGACGCCTGCACCCACGGTGCCGTCAGTGCCCATGATGCCGATCTTGCGCACCGGCTCGGACGGCATGCTCAGGTTGGGATCGAACTCGCACTCCCCCATCACCGCGCCCGCCAGGGCATAGCGCACCGACTCACGCGGCATGTGGATAATCGGCACCTTGGTAAACGACTGAATCTGGTCGTAGAAGTAGTGCGATGTGTTGCAGGGAATGGCAATGTGCGCGCAGCCCAGTGTCTCGAGTGCCCGTGCACATTCCTTCATGGTCGCCAGCAGCTCGGCATGCTCGCCGGTCTTGATGGCCAGCGTACGGTCGGGCATGGTCGACTTGGAAAGCACCACCATGTCGATATGCTCCTGATCACAGGCAGCAGCCGTATGACGCACGACCTGGTCGTAGTAATACGACGTGGCCTCAGCGCCCATGCCGCCGATAACTCCCAGCTTTTCCATCGCCGCCTCCTTGGTGACGCCCATGCAATTGCTCGTATCATGCCCGCGCCCGTCCGATGCAAACCGGGCGGGCGCCGCGCTCATCTACTTGTAATACGTCTTGAACAGCTTAAAGTGACGCAGCTTGGTGTGCCACATGCGCAACCAGCGGTTAAAGACAAAATCGCCCTTCATAAACGAAGGATCGGCAGCCTTGCCCTCCTTGGCCAGACGATGCGCCTTCGCACGCAGCTCGGGGTCCTTGACATACTTGTCAACGACGCCCATGGGGACAACCATCCACAGCGCCTCGTCCTGCGCCGTCACAAATTCCGGCTCAAACGGACGGTTATAGACGTACTCATCCACCACGTATTTAGCAACGTTAAAGCCGCTGTTGGTGACGTAGTAGTTACTGCGGCCCTGACGCGTGTTGAAGTCGAAGAACTTAAACGAACCATCGCGTTGGTCGTACTTGACGTCGAAGTTGGAGAAGCCCGTGAACTTAAGGTCCTCAAGCAGCTTGCGCACGCCACCCATGAGCTCGTCGTTGGGCTCGGTGATGATGCAGGCGTGGTTGCCGACACCATGGGGCTGATGCTCCTCGAGCAGCACGTGACCCAGGCACATCATGCGAACCTTGCCGTTGCGGTCGGAATAACTGGTAAGCACGCGCATGTACTCGTCGTTGCCGGGCACGCGGTCCTGCAAGATGAGGTCATCGGTGTAGCCACTGGCGTACACATCGCGAATGACCTGCTCCAGCTCGGCGCGATCGGCAATCTCGTAGGCCTTCTTCTGGCCCTCGAACTCGTGCTCCCACCACATGATGCCGTCAGAGGGCTTCAGAATCATCGGGAAGGGAAAGTCGATCTGGTCGAGCACCTCGGCGGAAGCCTCGCCCTGGGCGTTGAGCATCGCCATGGTAAAGGTAAACGTGTGCGGATAGGGTACACCGTGCTTCTCGCACAGCTCGTAGAAGATCTCCTTCTTCTGGCACTGCTCGAGCATACTGTAGGGCGCATAGGGCGCGATGACGTTGGAGGCAAGCTGGCCGGCATCCTGAGCCTGTGCGGCAAGCGCGACGTAGTTATCGCCGCAGCCCATGAGGATAATCTTCTTATCGGGATTGGCCTGTGCAATGCCGTTGACGGTCTCGATCATGACCGGCATAGTGTCGATATCCACATTGGGCGTATAGTCGATAATCTGGCTGCGGTATGCAGGACCCGTCTGATACTTGCCAAAGACCAGGCTCTTGACCTGATACTCCTCGTAGAAGGCGCGCGCCACCGAATAGGCGTTGATATCGCCGCCGAGCAGCACGGGTATAAACTCGCGCTCTGTAAACTGCAATGCCATGGAAACTTCCTATCATCAACTGCCCGTACGATGGGCGGTCTTTATGCAACTGGTTTATTCTAGCGTGCCAAACTGCCGCTTCCCAAAGTTCCACCATATCTATGGCAAGCAGGCGCTTATGATCGAGCCCGCAGGGTTCCGTAACGTTAAAGTTGAACTCTATGGTTTCTTAACAATTCACTATAACTGCAGGTCAAGGCCAAAACCTCAAGTTCAACTTGACCCTTTAGAACCTTTAAGGTTCAAGTTGAGGTCGAAAGCAGTAGTAGAATAACTTTCGAACTATAACCTACGATTGATTGCAGAGGGACTGGATGCAGCATTCGAACCATCGCACCGCAGCGCTCATCGCGTCGAAGCCGGCTCGTATCATCACGAGCGCCGCGCTTGCCGTTACACTGACGGCCGCGCCGATGCTCTCCCCCGTCGCAGCCTATGCCGCCTCGCAGGCAACGCAGGATCAGCTTTCCGCTGCCCAGCAGAAAATCGAAACCGCCACGAGTGCCTACAACGAAGCCCGCACCAAGCTCGAGGATCTGCAGAAGCAAATCGACACTAACGAGGCAAGCATCGAGAAGATCGAAGCCGAACTTCCCGATCAACAGGCCAAGGCGAGCTCCGCCATGCGCGATCTGTATAAGTACCAGAAGGGCACCAACCCCATCGTGAGCTTCCTGGTCAACGCGCAGAGCCTGGGCGAGTTCATCACCACCTGCAAGTACACCAACCAGATCACGAGCTCGAGCGTCGACGAGATCGAAGAGCTCAACAAGATGCAGACCGAACTCGAGCAGAACAAGACCGAGCTCGAGCAGGCCAAGTCCCAACTCGAGACCGAGCAGAAAACCGCCGAGGACGCACTGGCACAGGCCCAGCAGCTTCGCAGCGAAGCCCAGGCAAAGGCCGAGCAGGAGAATGCCGCCGAGCTGGCCAAGCTCGAGGCCGACAAGGCCGCTGCCGCCGAGAAGCTCTCGGGCGAGGGCGTGAGCGGCAACAACTCCAACAGCCAGGCCAATAACGCCAACACCACTATCGACACCACGGTGAACAACTCCAATACCGGCAACTCCGATTACGACTCGTTTATCAACGAGTGGACGAGTCGCATCGACAACTACCTCGCCGGCTCCCCCATGGCAGGCCAGGGTTACAACTTTGCCGTGGCAGCCTGGAACACCGGTGTTGACCCTCGCTGGTCTCCCGCCATCGCCTGCATCGAGAGCAGCAAGGGCCTCTATTGTGCCGGCTCCTATAACGCCTGGGGCTGGAGCGCCCGCGGCGGCGGCTGGCGGAGCTTTGGTAGCTGGAGCGAGGGCGTCTCTGCCCACGTTGCCTACCTGGGCGCCAACTATGGCTCCACGCTTACCCCGGCAGCCGCCAAAAAGTACTGCCCGCCCACGTGGCAGGACTGGTACAACAAGGTTGCAACCCAGATGAACCGCATCTAAGATCAACGTCAAAGGGCCCCAATTGGGGCCCTTTTTCTTTTACGCGACGGAGGTATCGACGACGCCAGTCGCGTTTGCAATGGCAACAATGATAATCATTGCCAACAAGAGCACACCCATAGCCTTGAGCCAGAGCTTTGCAAGCTTTTTACCGCGGTATCTATCGAGTAGCTCAAACCGCCGGCGAAGGCGGCGTTTGTCGAGCATCACAAAATGGATGAGCACTACGAGACCGTCGACGAAGATAAAATACTCAATCGCGAGAAACCACATCGGGTAGTTTTGGTTGGCGCCCGTAGGATGAAAAACGGCAAAATGGCTTCCGGCAAAGAAAACAAGTAGCGAAAGATAGACGAATGCGTTCCAAATGCGCCCAACGGTGTCGGGAATGCGGGAGAGTAAATTCGGGCGCTCAGGCACCAACGGCAATCCACCCTGAGACTGATCCGTGGGGAGCACGGGCGCAGGGCACACGGCTCGCCGCTCCGGAGGCTCTTGAAAGGAAGCAGCATTCGGCGCGGACGACGCATACGATGCGCGTGCAGCGTGCCCTAGCACCTTCGCGCTTGCAAAGCGCTTGTCCGGATCGAGCGCCATCGCCATGCAAATAACATCGGCAAGCGAGGCGGGGACGTCACGTGCCTCGCATTGCTCGCGTATGTTCCGACCTGGCTTGGGATCGGCCCCCGTCAGACAAAAGAACAGCAGGGCACCGAGCGCATAGACATCGCTGCGCACGCTCGTCTGGCCAAAACCATACTGCTCGGGCGGCGCATAGGGACGCGTGCCAAACTTAACGGTATCGGCATCGGCTCCCTCGCGCCACACGCGAGCGATTCCCAAATCGATAATCACCAGCGATGAAAACGTCATGCCTGTATCGGGCGTATAGTTTGCGCCCGACACGATGATATTCGAGGGCTTTAGGTCGCGATGGATCACCGGAGCGGCCATCTCCCCCGCCGACGCAAAGCCGGCATGGAGCTCCGCAACTGCATCACAAAGGGCGCCAAACAGCTCACAAGCATAATCGGGCGTCGCACCCAAACGCCCCACCAGGGCCCCGAGCGTTTCGCCTTCGATGTATTCCATGACCACGCAAAGCTCGTCGCCCACGCGGCGGCAATCGACAATCCGAGGCAAGTGCTCGTAACGTCGCCCGGCACGCTGGGCCGCAAACAGGCGTTCATACGCCCCGCCAATCTGGGCCGACGCGTCGATGCGCTTGCGAACAAAGGGGCCAAGAGATCCTCCGCCGGAGCCCTCAAAGTACACGAGCTCGGTCGTCTCGACGTCGGAGTGCTTGAGCACACGGTCTACGCGATAACTGTCATCACGCTCAAGTGACGCCAGGTGTCCGGCGAGCGCAGCGGTCAGCTCATCATCGGAATATGTTGGGCTCTGAGTATCCATAGCGTCCATAATAACGCAGGGCACGGACGCCCCATGACGCCCGTGCCCTGCACGTTCTAAATATCGTGAACGGCGCTTCCGCCGGCAGCCAACCGTTAGCTCACCGTCTCCTCACCAAAGCGATACAGCTCCTCGTTCACCTTTTGCAGGCTGCAGCCGCGATCGATACAGAAAATGATGATGGCGTCACGGCGGTCCTTGCAGTTGAGGACATTGGCGCCCGCCGCCGTCAAGGCTCGGTTGGTCTCCTTGAGCGTCAGCGCCATGGCAAAGGCAATCTGCAGCACCTTATTGCGGCTCGGATGCCGCGCACCGGTAAAGATCTGATAGCCAAACGTCTCGTTGAGGTCGGCCATACGCACCACGCGCGAACGCTCCAGCCCCTTTTCTTCCAAAAGCTGTTTCAGATACTCCGAAAGCGACGGGGCGGTAAAGTCGTGCTCTTTGATATAGCCCTCGATACTCGGGGCATCAAGCAGCTCGTTGAGCAACTCTTCGGTTAGCTTCTTATCGGGCATATGGCCTCACCCCCAGCTCGCATAGTAACCATGTTTTTAATTCTAGTTAAAAACCGCTCACGTCAGAACGTTCCCAGCTGGCAACCTGGTCGGGAGATACCGTGCTCATCGCTTCGAACTTCCAGGTGCCGCCCGCCTTGAGATGGTTGGTGTTCGCAAGAGCCGTTCCCACCTGATTGCCGTCTGCGTCATACAGAACATACTCAATCTGAATGTAGCTTTGCTCTTTATCCGTATTATTGGTCAACGTGCCAGTGATCTTATACGCGAACTGATTAGACGTATCCCCGGCCTCATCCGAAACCGTATAGGGTTCTTGTGCCTCTTTTTGCTCCTCGACTTGCTGGGTCTGTTCGGCAGGCTTTGCTGCTTCACCCGTTGACGAATCGGACGAGTTACCACCCATAGAGCCTACAACGCCGGCAACAACGAGCACCACGATGACACCCAAAACGATCTTGCCGATCGGCTTCTTTCCCTCTTTTGCCATTATGCATCCTTCCTACGATCCGGCTACCGTGCCGGCACACAGCACATCGTAGGAGGCAGCGAGCTCAAATTCATTAGCTGGGAGCTAATGTCGCAGCACAGCTTGCCATCTGGCACTCATTGAGTCTTTTTTCCTTCACCGAACTCACTCCTTTGTTGTTGACTATTAAACATTTAGACGTAAACTGCTTTGTTACCTTGTCAACATCTGAAAGGAACCTCATTGGGAAAAGACGTACTGGTGCAGCAACTCGTCGACTCATTCGACAGCTGGCCCGCCAAAAATTCCGGTTGCGGATCGTCCCGCATGACACAAGAGCTCTATCCTTTTGACAAGCTCTTCTCTCCCATCAAAATTAACAAGCTCACCGTCAAAAACCGCATTGTCATGGCACCGATGGGCAATATCGACATGTGCGAGGAAACTGGTCGTCCCAGCGACATGATGCTGCAGTACTTTTTCGCCCGCGCCAAAGGCGGCTGCGGCCTCATCACAACAGGACTCGTACCGGTAAGCCACGGCATCGATACCACGGTCACCGAGCTGGACAAGCTCACCTATTTCCCGCGCATCGATCGAAGCCGAACCGTTATGGCAGGCTGGCGCGACCTTGCCCAAGGTGTCCATGCCTTCGGATCGCGCATTTTTGTCCAGCTTACGGCCGGACTCGGCCGCGTGGGCAACCCGCAATGCCTCATCACGCAAAAAAAGTTTCCGGTCTCGGCGAGTTTCTTGCCTAACTACTACATCCCCGCCATTCCATGCATGCGCCTCTCGGATCAAAAGCTGCGCCGTATCGTAAACAATATCGGCCAAGCGGCGGCCGATGCTCATGCCATGGGCATCGATGGCGTCTATTTGCACGGGCACGAGGGTTATCTTATCGAGCAGCTCGGAAACCCCGCCTTTAACCATCGCAAGCTCGGACGTTATGCCGATTGGCGTCAATTTGGCCTCGATATGATCAAAGAAATCCGTCGCCGCGTTGGGCCCGACTACCCCATCATGTACCGCATCGACCTTTCGCTTGCACTCGAGGAAACCTATGACGAGCAGGTCATGAATTCGACCTATCTGGGACGCATGCGCGGCGGCCGCACAGTCGAACAGACCCTGGGTTATATGGAAGAGCTCGTGGCGGCGGGAGTAGACATCTTTGACGTCGACCTTGGTTGCTATGACAACTGGTGGATGCCCCACCCGCCTGCGAGCATGCCCGCAGGCTGCTTCGTTCCCGTAGCGCGCGCCGTTCGGGAGCGCTTTGCCGCCGACAATATCCGCTCCAATGCCGGCCTTCCCATACCCGTTGTCGCGGTGGGTAAGTTGGGCTACCCCGACATTGCCGAACGCGCCCTTCGCAATGGCGACGCCGATATGATCATGCTCGGACGCCCGCTGCTTGCGGATCCCGAGTGGCCCAACAAGGCGTACGCCGGTCGCGTGGCAGATATTCGCCCCTGCATCGGATGCCAGGAAGGATGCCTCAACGAGTTTGTCGAAGGGGGCCATCCGCAGTGTGCCGTCAATCCACGCTGCAGCTTTGAATACCTCATGCCCCAGACACCCGCTCCCGCCATAGAACCCAAACGCATAGCGGTGATAGGAGCCGGACCCGCCGGGATGGTCTGTGCGCTAATCGCCGCGCGTCGTGGCCACGACGTAAAGCTCATCGACGCCGAAGATGAACTTGGAGGAAAACTCCTCTCCGCCAGCACCGCCCGGATCAAGTTCGACCTCGATAATTACCGCTCCTATCTTGTTCGACAGGTGCGCGAGCAGACAGAAAAACCCAACGGGAACCTGACACTCGAGCTTGGACGGGCAGCACGCGCCGAAGATCTTGCAAAAGCAGGCTTCGACGCAATCGTGTGTGCAACAGGCACTTCTAATGCGATACCGCCCATCCCCGGCCTTACGGAGCTTGCAGCATCGGGCCATGCCGTGCAGGCAACGCAGCTACTGCGCCAACCCGCGCTGCTTGGCAACGCCAAAACCGTCGCCATCATTGGCGGAGGGGCCGTGGGCTGCGAGGTTGCCCAATGGCTCACCGTCGAACACGGCATACCACAGGTCAGCGTAATTGAAATGCTGCCTCACATGATGCAGGGCGCCTGCACGGCAAATCGCGGCCACCTACTCCATACGCTCAGGGGACGCAATGTGCGGCTCCTCAATATGACACGCGTCGAGCGCGCGGAAGTCGGCGGCAAACGCGAGTCTGGAGCCCCATCGAGGTGTGCGCGTCTCCACTTGAGTCGCAACTGCCACAAAAACGTTCCCGACCCCTACGTCTCGTGGTCACCGGTCTTGCCCGAGAACGTCGAAAACCCGCTTGCACCCAAAATCGGCAACGACTGGAAGTCACTCGAGCTAACCTGCGACTTGGTAATCATTGCCTGCGGCGGACACCCCGACGACGCGCTGTTCTACAAACTGCAGCAGACGCACGCCGCTGACGAGCTGCATAACATCGGCGATGGGTTTGCGCCCGGCCGTGTGCTCGAAGCGGTCCGTGCGGCATACCGACTCGGCACCAATATCTAACACGAAAGGATGGGCTCACAGATGAACCTGACCTCCCAACAACAAGCCCTGCTCGACGGCGCCAAGGGCCCCGCCATGGCCAAAGTGGTCAAGACCCTCGTTATGTACGGCGAATGCTTTGGCGCCGAGCATATGGTTCCCGTGACCGGCGCAAACGGTCATCTTGTCACAAGTTTTGGCCTCTCCATGCTCGGTCCAGTCTATGACCTTATGGATGAGCTGCTGAAAGACGGCGCCCTGTCCGGTCAGTCATTCTCGGTCGACCCGAGGCCCCTCGACCCCGCCGTCCCGGCCAACCCGCTGCAAAAGCTGCTGTTCAAGATAATGTATTCCAAACAAGACGATTATGAGGCACAGCTGCGCAGCATGGGTCTATTGGACAACGATGCTTTCACCTGCACCTGCTACCAGCCCGAGGTTGGCAATCGACCTCGGCGTGGCGACATCCTAAGCTGGGCAGAAAGCAGCGCCGTGGTCTTTGCCAACTCCGTGCTGGGCGCTCGCTGCAATCGCAACTCCGGCATCATCGAGATGTTCGGCTCAATTGCCGGCTTTGTCCCGGAATTCGGCCTGCTCACCGATGAGGGCCGCAAGGCGACCTGGATCATCGAAGTCGACTGTAAGCGCAAGCCCGAAGCGCAAGTGCTTGGCAGCGCCATTGGCATGAAGGTGATGGAAGACGTCCCTTACATTAAAGGCCTCGACCGCTGGCTTGGCCGCGAACTCACACCCGGCACGCAGGACTACCTTAAGGACATGGGCGCCGCCAGCGCATCGAACGGCGCTGTCGGGCTCTACCACGTGGACGGCATCACGCCCGAGGCCGTCGAACAAGGCGAACACCTCATAGCACCAGACGCCCAAATCTATCGCATTGACGACGCCGAGCTGGAACGCATCCGCTCGAGCTACCCCGTTATGTGGAAGAACCCGGGCGCGCACCCCAAGCTTGCCTTCATCGGCTGCCCCCACCTCTCGTCTGCACAACTCGCCCATTGGGCAGACGCCATCTGCGATGGGCTGAGCGCCTCCGGCAAGTGCCGCGTGCAAGTACCCACCGTACTGACCGCCGCCCCATCCGTGGCAGACGCCTTCCGCAAGACTGCGGCATACAGACGCCTCTCGACTACCGGTGCCGTCGTCTCGAGCATCTGCCCGCTTATGTACACCAACAACCCGCTGTGCGGCAGCATGCCCATCATCACCAACTCCAACAAGTTGCGTACGTACTCGGCATCGCGCTACTACACCGACGACGAGGTGCTCGCCTACGTCACCACCGGAAAACCAATCAAATAGGAAGGCGACTCCTCATGGAAAAAATCTTTCACGGCCGCGTCGTTGTCCCCGGAACTGCCCACGCCAAGGCACTTGTCTCTCACGGAGGACTCAACACACTCGCATCGTTTCAGAAGGCACTGATGTTTGGCGACAAAAAGGCCACGTGTTCCGACCAAAACAATCCCGACTTGTACGGCAAACCTTTGGCGGGATGTGCCTTGTGTCTTCCGCAGACTATCGGCTCCACCACAGGCGGCATGGTGCTCTTCTGCGCCACCAAAATGGGGCGCCAACCCGCATGCCTGCTGTTTTCCAAACCCATTGACAGCCTTGCCGCCGCTGGCGCGATCCTCTCGGGTGTATGGACCGCCACCCCCATGCCCACCATTGACAACCTGGGCGATGAGTTTCTCGATGCTGTGTCGACGGGAGACGCCATCACCGTGACCGAAGACGGCACGGTCATCGTCGGCTAAGGCTATCCGACCCGCCGCCCGCAGATGAACAACGTGTTTCGCCATTTCCCACGCGCGGTGCGGGCGATAATCTTGACGTATTCGATATACAACACGAAAGGAGTCCCACCATGGGAGCATCGGTATCGGTCGCACAGGGCGCGCCTCTTGATGCAGGCACCTACAAGGCAGACGAGGCAGCCGTCGAGCGCTTTTGCGAATTGCTGCGCATCCCCACCGTTTCGCGTGAGAACATCGCCGAGCGCGACGATGAGCCCTTCAGCCAGTGGATTCCCACGCTTCAGCGACTTTACCCGCATTTCTTTAAAATCGCCGAGCTCACACGCGTCGACGACTTTGGCATGCTCCTGCGTTGGCCTGGCGCCGATTCCGCCTTGGACCCCATCGTCATGATGGCGCATCAGGACGTCGTGCCCGTCGAGGGCCAAGACTGGAAGCACGATCCCTTTGGAGCCGAGATCTTCGACGGCGAGATCTGGGCCCGCGGATCACTCGACACCAAGTGCATCGCCTCGGCTTTCTTCGAGGCCGCCGAGCATTTGATTGCCCAGGGCTTCGTTCCCCCGCGCGATGTCTGGTTCTTCTCGAGCGATGGCGAGGAAATCGCCGCACCTACTGCAACCCATGCAGTGCAGTGGCTTCGCGAGCATAACATCCATCCCTACATGGTGCTCGATGAGGGTGGCGCCGTGGCAACCGACGCCCCGCTCGGCGTCACCGAACCCGTTGCCATGGTAGGCGTGTCCGAGAAGGGCCACGTCGACCTTACCGTCACGGCGCGCGCCGACGGCGGCCATGCCTCTACGCCTGCGGCAAACGATGCCTGCCGTCTTCTCTGCCGTGTATGCGAGACTATCTCGGCCAACCCCGGCAAGCCGCAGCTCACGCCCGCCGTCGAGGCCACACTGACCGAGCTGGGTGCCCGTAGCAGCGCGACGTATCAGGCAATCTTTGGCAACCTGTGGCTCACGCGCCCCGCGGTTACCAAGATCATGGCCGCCAGCCCCGAGACCTCGGCCATGCTGCGCACAACCTATGCGCTCACGCAGCTCGAAGGCTCCAACGCGCACAATGTGCTGCCACCAGTTGCTCGCGCCAACTTCAACGTGCGCATCGCTCCGTTCGAGACCATCGCCGATGCCGTTGAGCGCGCCCGCAAGCTCGCCGCCCAGCAGTGCCGCGCCTCGGGCGTAAGCCCCGACCATGTCACCGTCGAAATCAACGAGGCGATTCCCTACACCGAGCCCGCGCCCATCTCGCCTTACGAAGACGATGCCGCCTTCAACTACATCCATCGCTGCGTGTCGGGTGTCTATCCCGAGACCGGCTTTGCTCCCTACGTGCAGAACTCCTGTACCGACTCGCGCGAGTTCAACGAGATCTGCGATCGCGTCTACCGCTTCTGCGGCTTTATCTACTCGGGCGAGGCGCGCAAGCTCATCCATGCCGCCAACGAACGCATCGGCGTCGACGTCTACAAGCGCGGCATCGAATTCTATGTGGCGTTTCTCGCCAACCTTGAACAACTGTAGAACGGGGGCCGATAGCACCCCTCCCCGCTTTTACCGACCAGGAGAACCAGCATGACCCAACCAAATCTTAAGCGGGCGGCCCGGCTCGACACCAAGGCCGTCGCCCTCGCCTCCCTACCCTTTATGGGCATGATCAGCTTTTGGCAGGTCTACGACGGCATCGTTCCCAAGATGCTCACAGGGACCTTTGGCCTATCCAACTCGCTCACCGGCGCGATCATGGCCATCGATAATGTCTTTGGCCTGTTCCTGCTTCCGCTCTTTGGCATCCTCTCGGACCGCTGCGCAAGCAAACTCGGGCGTCGAACGCCCTTTATCTTGGGCGGCTCCGCGGTGGCAATGCTCTCCGTCCCGCTCATCGCGATCGCCAACAACATGGGCAGCCTACCTCTGCTCATTGGCGCGATTATCCTCACGCTTTTGGCAATATGCGCCTACCGCACCATGACGGTTGCCATTGTGGCCGATATTACGCCTCGCCCACTTCGAACCAAGGCGGACTCAATCGAAAAGATCGTCGGCTATGCGGGAACGGGTCTTATGCTCGTCGCCATCTCGGTCATGGTTCCCAAGGCCGACAAACCTGATTATCTTCCGCTCTTTATCTTGCAGGCCGCCTTTATCCTCGTGTCAGCCGTTGTCTACGGCATCTTTGTCCGTGAGCCCGCCCTCGTCGAAAAGATGCGCGAGAAATCGCTGTCAATGGGCATCGACGAGGATCAGATTGACAAAGACGACTCCCCCGAGGCCGGCGGTAAAAATCGCATTGCAGACGCCGGCGTACGCCGCTCCATCATCATGCTGCTCGCCGCAACGTTTTTCTATTACATGAGCTATAACGCCATGACCACCAATATCAGCCGTTATGCCGATTTGTTCTACGGCATGGAGGGCGGTTCCTATGCCATCATCAATATCGTGACGATTGCAGGCGCGCTGCTAAGCTACGTACCCCTGGCAAACCTTTCGCTCAAAATCGGCCGCAAAAAGGTCGCCCTGGGCACCGCCGTCATCATGGTTTTGTGCCCCGCGCTTCTTTGGCTGGCACCCGGCTTCTCGCCCGTGTTGTACGGCGTCTTTTTGTTGATGGGCGTCGCGCTGGGCGGCGTGGACCTGTGCGTGTACACGATGATTCTGGAGTGTTGCAGCTCCCAAAGCGTGGGCCGCTACTCCGGTTACTACTACACCGTGAGCATGGCGGCTCAGGTGGCGACGCCGATTCTCTCCGGCATCGTTATGGACGTGGCGCCGTCGATGCTCTTCGCCTACATCACGGCAATGGGCATGATTATGGCCGCGAGCATTGCCGCCGCCAAGCACGGCGATGCCATCTTGATCGACGAGGTCGCTCGCCGCGAGGCAGCCGAGTAGAAGTGCACGCCAATATTGAGCAATGGAGCCGGATGGGGGTATTTCCCATCCGGCTCCATTTTTTCATCCTCAAGAGGCTCGTCGAAGCCTACCCCACCGTGACGGATTCCCCGGTAAAGGCACTGATCATCAACAGGACAAAGAACACCAGGTAGCTGACACTCAGCAGGTACGCAATGATCAGAAAGAAGACCCATCCGACATTGGTCTTGCCATTGGCACGACGTTGCTCGCGAGAGCGGCAAAGCCAAATCGTCACGCCAATGGCCACAATCAACAGCACAAGTGCCGCTGCGGCCAGTCCAGCAAGCGCAAACATCACGCCAATGCTCACAGCAATAACCGGGAGCAGCAGCAAGCCGCACCCGCACCCACCAGGACTGTACACGGCAGTCTGTCGGCGTCGTTCCATCGTCACTCCAACCTCAACATCTTTGAGCGCTACAGCGCAACGGCCTGCTGAACGGGAACGATCTTATCCAGTTCCGGTTCGATGCGCCTCTTCTCTGCCTCGAGATCAAACGCCATCTGGGCTCGAAGCCAGTAGCCATCCATCAGGCCAAAGTAGCGGCAAAGGCGAAGGTCGGTGTCGGCCGTCACGCGACGCCTTCCCAAGATAATCTGCCCAATGCGTTGAGCCGGAATCCCGGTCTCCTTAGCAAGGCGATATTGAGAAATGCCCATAGGGGCAAGAAATTCCTCTTTGAGAAGCTCGCCAGGAGTCACCGGCGGCAGCAAATCAGACGCAGTCTCATCACTTGTGATAATCGACGATTTCGACATTCCAAGCCATCCCCTGTCTCCACTCAAAACAGACCCGATAGCGCTCATTGACACGGATACTATATTGACCGGCGCGATCGCCCTTCAACGCTTCAAGACGATTGCCTGGCGGAACGCGAAGATCATCAAGCGAAGCGCAGATCTGCAGTTGGCGAATCTTCCTCAAGGCGACCCGCTCAAAAGGAATGAACTTCCTAATCCGCACACCCATTGCAAAGCGTTCAGTGTCTTCATCTTTATATGATGCAATCATAGTATCGCCTTACGTTAATAACGTCAAACGTTTCTATAGAGCTACATCTCTATTATAGCGTACATCTGTTCGTATTTTCGAGAAGATGCGTCCCCGTCGACTAACAAAGCAAAAGCAATCGTTTGTAGACATCGAGGCCTTTAAGCAAGATTTCCTCGTCAAAGAGCATGGTATCAGTGTGAAGGGCACTCTTCGCATAAGCTGGGCAGCCGTCTGCGTCGATCGGGTTTTCTTGCGCCTCCGGCACGCCCGTGCCCAGCAAGAAGAACACGCCCGGCAGATAGCGCTGATAGAAAGCGAAGTCCTCGGCAATCAGCAAAGGCTCATCCACGAGCTGCAGCTCGGGCAAGGCAGGCACGACATTGGCAAACAACTCGGGGTCGTTGTCGACCGGTGGATAGCCCTCGGCAAAGTCGAGATCGTACGTGCAGCCCGTTGCAGCGCACGCCTCGTCGAGTACACGGCGCACGCCTTCGCGCGCGCGGTCGAACATACCGTCCGTAAACACGCGCAGACTGCCGGCAACATGGGCCTCCCCCGCCACCGCATTGCAGACGGTACCGGCCTGCAGCAGGCCGAACTTACCAATGCAGGGTTCATCGGCACCCAACTCGTCCATCAATTCACACTCGGCAACCAAGAACTTGGCAGCTGCCAGCGCCGCATCGTGCGATTCGTTTACGGGAACGCCGTAGGTCTTGGCGATATGGATGCTTGTCCCGTGAATGTGCACGTGCGTCTCACTCGAGCGCGCCAGCAGCGGGCCGGAACAACTCGCCAACGTGTTCGCAGGCAGATCGGGCCACACGTGAAAGCCAAAAATGCGGTCGACCCCGTAGCGCTCGAACACACCGCTCTCGCATACCGTCTTGGCACCACCGGTCGTCTCCTCGGCAGGCTGGAAAACAAAGAGCACGTTACGCTTGATGGCACCTGGCTGCTCACGAATCGTGCGATCGACAAAGGTTGCCGCTGCAAGTGCCATGGCCATGTGTCCATCGTGTCCGCAAGCGTGCATCTTTCCGGGATGCGTCGAGGCAAAGGCCGCACCCGTCGCCTCCGCGATAGGCAGCGCGTCCATATCGGCGCGAATCGCCGTGGCATGCGCGGCGCCCGTGCCAGCGTCGAAGAAAGCACAAACACAGCTGGGGCAAGGATGGGTCACTTCACAGGCAAGCGAGGCGAGCACGCCCTCGATATAGGCTATGGTTTGAGAAAGATCGAAATCGAGCTCCGGAATGCGATGCAGGTCGCGACGATAGCGACGAAGTTCTTGGAGCTCGGTCATAAAGGATCCTTTCATGGGGCATTTCCATTCACACAATATTGTGATGCAAAATTGTGACGCCCTTGTTTCTAGCATATCCCTGCATTTTTTAAACGTTATATACGAATACTCTTGTTTGGTAAAGT
>CAUBMI010000029.1 GCA_958436995.1 uncultured Collinsella sp. | reverse complement strand
TCAATTGGTGCGGCGTATAGGATTCGAACCTATGACGTTCTGATTCGTAGTCAGACCCTCTATCCAGCTGAGGTAACGCCGCAACGCACGGATTATTATGCACGTGACCCCTCGATGGGTCAAGCGACAATTTGGAAAAATTTTACGAAGTGATGATTAAGACGCCCGCGCCTCGACCGAGGTTCGAATCCATGCGGTGTTGCCATAAAAGAAAAGCCCCCGTTGCCGGAGGCTTTCAATTTCAATTGGTGCGGCGTATAGGATTCCGCGCATCCGCTGCGCGGATCCGCACCGGCTTCGCCCGCCTGCCGGCGCGCTCGCCCGCGGGCTAAAACGCTCCGCGTTTTCTTGACGCCCGCGCCTCGACCGAGGTTCGAATCCATGCGGTGTTGCCATAAAAGAAAAGCCCCCGTTGCCGGAGGCTTTCAATTTCAATTGGTGCGGCGTATAGGATTCGAACCTATGACGTTCTGATTCGTAGTCAGACCCTCTATCCAGCTGAGGTAACGCCGCAGCGCAAGACATATAAAACCACTTTAGCTTATTGGAGTCAAGCACAATTTCAAACTTTTTTGTGGAACGCAGTCTTGTCATGCTGCTCCGCATATACCGTCGTTCCCCGTACGATCGATTGGCTTTTCGATCACGTCAAACTTAGCATCAAGTTCCCTCAGGAGCGATCTCACCCGCTGGGCACAATCATAATCGGCAAACGAGATACTCAACATGCGAGCAACCTGGTTAGATGTCCGGACCCCATAGAAATGCTCCAGGGCCACAAGCCCCTCGTGCGCCACAAACGTCTCAACCACATGAGGCGACTCCTCAAAGCACCATTGGGTCAACGGACCCCCGCTCGTCTGTCGAACCACCAGGCCACCCATGCCAGACGGCTCACACGTTACAAGCAGGTACTCCCCGCCCTCGTCGCTCTCAAACAAAACCACCCGATCATCAAACAGCTCCATCGCGTCCCCTTTCTCTCGCTCTTATTTAGCAAAAGCATAGCAGGTAGATGGCTGTATACAGAACAGTTGTTCGTGTGTTTTCTATTGAGCTGTCCGCACAGCATGGTATGGCCGTACACAAAAAGGGCACCCCAAAAAGGAGTGCCCTAGCAAATCGCTTATGCAGCCAATCTACGCGACCGGCTCGATCTTCTCGAGGCCGCCCATGTAGGGACGCAGAACCTCGGGGATCGTGATGGTGCCGTCAGCGTTCTGGTAGTTCTCCAGAATGGCTGCCATGGTACGGCCAGCCGGCAGACCGGAACCGTTGAGGGTGTGCAGATAGCGCGAACCCTTGAAGTTCTCGGGGTCGCGATACTTGATGTTGGCGCGACGGGCCTGGAAGTCACCGCAGTTGGAGCAGGAGCTGATCTCCTTGTAGGCGTTGTAGCTCGGCAGCCAGACCTCGACGTCGTAGGTCTGACGGGCAGAGAAGCCCAAGTCGCCGGTGCACAGGCTAATCACGCGATACGGAAGGCCCAGCTGCTGCAGCAGGTACTCGGCCTCGGCGGTCATGCTCTCGAGCTCCTCGTCGGACTCCTCCGGCTTGGCAAACTTTACCATCTCGACCTTGTCGAACTCGTGCTGGCGAATGATGCCGCGGGTATCGCGACCAGCGGAGCCGGCCTCCTCGCGGAAGCAGGGGGTGAAGGCGGTGTAGCGGCGCGGCAGGGTATCGGCGTCGAGGACCTCACCGGCGTGCAGGTTGGTGAGCACGACCTCGGCGGTGGGGATCAGGAAGTTGTCGCCCGAGACGTGATAGGCGTCGTCCTCGAACTTGGGCAGCTGGCCCGTGCCGAACATGGTCTGACGCTTGACGACGATGGGCGGCCACCACTCCTTAAAACCACGGCTGGTGTGCGTATCGAGGAAGAAGTTGATGAGGGCGCGCTCAAGACGGGCGCCGGCGCCACCGAGAACGGTGAAGCGGCTGCCGGAGAGCTTGTTGCCGCGCTCGAAGTCAAGGATGTCGAGGTCGGTGCCCAGATCCCAGTGCGGCTTAAAGTCGAAGTCGAACTCGCGCGGGGTGCCCCAACGACGGCGCTCGATGTTCTCGTCCTCGTCCTTGCCGTACGGCGTGGCCTCGCAAGGAATGTTGGGCAGGTGAGCCATGAAGTCGTACTGCTCCTGCTCGAGAGCAGTGCGGCGCTCGGCCAGACCGTCAATCTTCTCGTTGACGGCGCGCACGGCCTCCTTGGCGGCCTCGGCCTCGTCCTTCTTGCCCTCCTTCATCAGGGCGCCGATCTTCTTGGACTCGGCGTTGCGCGTAGCTTGAAGTTCCTCGACCTCGGTGATGACGGCACGACGCTCGTCGTCGAGCTCAAAGAACTTCTCGCGATCCCAAGACGTCTGGCGGTTAGCCATGGCGACATCGATGGCATCGGGGTTCTCGCGAACAAACTTGATATCAAGCATTAGATCCTCCGGCGATATACATTCCATTTAGGTTGCAACCTTGTACATGTATGGGCAAGTATATACTTATGAGCGTTTACGACCCAACTCAACTACGCAAGAAGGCACCCAATGGACGCAGTTTTTTCCTTTTTGTTTGGCACCCGCACCGGTTTTGCCATCCTTTTCGCCGGCGGCATCCTGCTGTTTGCGATTATTGCCTTTGTAATGGAGAAGCGCACCCATAAGATGTATGTCGACCGCGGCCCCAAGTCCGAGGACGAAGAAGACAGCTTCTGGGACTAACCTGCCAAAAAGGGACAGGTTTATTTTGGTCGGTTTTATCTGGGCAAACGCAAGTGCCCCGCAACTGGAATTGAGCCAGTTGCGGGGCACTTTTCGCTAAAAGGACAAAACCGCAGGAAAAACCTGCCAAAATAAACTGTCCCTTTTTTGGTCGGTTTTACTGGAGGGTTGCGTCGATTGCCTTGACCAGGGCGCTGCGCATGCCGGCGTCCTCGAGCGCAACGACGCCCTTGATGGTGGCACCGCCGGGCGAGCACACGGCATCCTTCATCGCTGCGGGATGCTGACCGGTTGCGAGCTGCAGCTTTGCCGTACCCAGCACCATCTGGCTCACAATGCGATAGGCATCAGCACGCGGGATACCGTGCTTGACCGCTGCATCGCCCAGGGCCTCGATTGCCATAGCGACAAATGCCGGAGCGCAACCACCCACCGTGCCGCCCACGAACAGCAGGCTCGTATCGAGCTCGACCACCGCACCGAGCTTGCCAAGCAAATCAAGCACCACTGCGCTCTGCTCATCACTAAGCGTGGAAGCCTTCTCGCAAGCGATGACGCCCTCGCCCACCGAAACCGGCGTGTTGGGCACCGTCGAGATATGCGCGACGCCCGGCAGGACCTGCTCCCACTTGGCACTGTCCCAGGTCCAGGCAACCGACAGAACGACCTTTTTGGCAAGAGCATCCTTGAGCGGGGCGAATACCTTCTCGATCATGTACGGCTTGACCGCAGCGACCACGATATCGGATGCGGCGACAACCTCGGCGGCATCGTGGCAAGCGGCCATCCCGCGCGCCTCACAGCGCTCAACCAGTGCGTCGTAGCGACCCGCACAGGCGCACATGTCGCTCGCAGCTACACCGGCAGCGATCCAGCCATCGGCCATAGCGCTCGCCATATTGCCAAAACCGACAAATCCAATCTTCATATCACATAGTCCTTTCAGACACATTCCTCAAAACGAAAGCTATTGTCCCACGCCATTGTTTCGTATTGCTGACCTATTTGTGATACGGCTCGCCGCGGCTGATCTTGCAGGCGCGGTAGATCTGCTCCAGCAGCACCACGCGCGCCAAGTTATGCGGCAAGGTAATACGTCCAAAGCTGAGCATCTCGTCGGCTCGTGCGCGCACGTCATCGCTCACGCCGTCCGATCCGCCAATTACAAAGGCGATGTCGCTGTTACCACGTAGCATAAGATCATCGAGCCGCGCCGAAAGTTCCTCGCTCGAGCGCTCTTTGCCCTCAATGGCCAGCAAGATCACATGTGCTCGAGGCGGCAGGGCTGTAAGAATCGCCGCCCCCTCCTTGTCGCGCGCGACATCCACGCCGCCCGCCTTAGCCGGGTCGATATCGGCCACCTCGCGGATATCCACCTTGGCATAGGCACCTAGGCGCTTGGTGTACTCAGCGCACGCGTCCTTCCAAAAGCGCTCCTTGAGCTTACCGACGCAAACGACGGTGTATTTCACGCGCGCCTACTCCTTCGAATCGTTTTGAACTTTGCCGGCGGCCAGCATCTGCTCGAACATCGAGGCCGACTGCGAAAAGTCGCTCGGCAGCACGACCGTCGAGGTTTTACCCGTGCGAGCGAACTCCGTCATCATCTCAGACCACTGCGTAAACATGAACAGTTGGTTGGCCTCGTCATTGCCGACACCCGTCTCCTGGATGATCTCGAGCGAATCTTTGATACCCAGTGCGATGGCCTTGCACTGGTTGGCGATGCCCTCGCCCGCCTTTTCCATTGCCTCGGCCTCGGCGGTCGCCTCGGTGACGCGCTTGATGCGGTCTGCCTCGGCGAGCTCCTGTGCCGCAGCGCGCTTGCGCTGGGCGGCGTTGATGTCGTTCATGGAGTTCTCAACCTCGGTCGGCAGTGCGATTTTGGTGATGAGCGTCGACACGAGGGTGAAGCCGTAGGCGGCCATCTGCTCGGAAACGGTAGCGTTGACATCCTTGGCGATGTCATCCTTCTTGGCAAAGACCTCATCGAGTGTGTAGACAGGAATCGAAGAGCGCAGGGCGTCGGTGATGAAGTCACGCATCTGGTCGACGGGCTCCTGCAGCATGTAGTAGCTCTTGTAGATGCCCGAATCTGCCGGGCCGGCGCCCATGTCGTAGCTCACGTGGTACTGAGCGGAGACCTCAAGGCCGATGGTCACGTTGTCCTGGGTCTTAACGTCGATGCCAAAACCGTTTTTCATGGTGCGCAGGCTCACCGTGGCGGCCTTGCGGTCGATCACGGGCACCTTCACGTGGAAGCCCGCGTTGACGATACGATTGAACTTACCCAAGCGCTCGATGATCACAGCGTGCTGCTGCTCAACGACGTAGCAGGCGTTGGGAAACAACAGCAGCAGGATGATGATGGGAATCAAAAGGCTCGTAAGGGCAGCGATGATACCGGAAAACAGCATGGTCTCTCCTCTGATAGGCACACGTTGCCATTAGGATACCCGTCCAAGGAGATCGTGCATAACAAAAAAGCTCCCATTGCTGGGAGCTCTTTCAATCCATGGTGCGAGCGAAAGGACGTCCGCGTATCCGCTTCGCGGATCCGCACCGGCTTCGCCCGCCTGCCGGCGGACTCGCCAGCTCGCTAAAAACGCTCCGCGTTTTCTTGACGCTCGCTCCTTCACAGGTTCAAGTCCCTGCGATGGGCCCATAACAAAAAAGCTCCCATTGCTGGGAGCTCTTTCAATCAATGGTGCGGGCGAAAGGACTTGAACCTTCATGGGGTTGCCCCCATACGGACCTGAACCGTACGCGTCTGCCAATTCCGCCACGCCCGCGTGCAGGAATTAGAATAACGGAGCGCCACCGCGAACGCAAGAACTATTTTTGAAAAAGTTTGCAGGCATTTTCCCAAGCGGCATGCGCGATTGTTTCGGCGTCCTCACCAGTGCGATCGACACGGTCGTTAACCAGCGCGTTTGCCGTAATGGAGATCATTGCGGGCTCGCATTCAAGACCGCGGATGGGCTCTGGAGCCATATACGGGCAATCCGTCTCGAACAAAATTCGATCGAGTGGGGTTGCCGCAAATGCCTCGCGCACGTCGTCGTTGCGCTTAAAGGTGGCCGCACCACCATAGGCGATATAGCAGCCCAGCTCCACAAAGCGCTCCATCGTGGCGCGGTCCTCGCCAAAGCAGTGCAGCACGCAACCGACCTGGGGCACGCCCACCTCACGAAGCACGTTGTACGCATCCATATGCGAGGTGCGCTCCCCATCCGAGTCCTCGTGCCGCAGGTGCAACTCCACCGGCACATTGCAGCGCATGGCGACTTCGAGCTGACGTGCCATGCAATCAATCTGCACGCTGTGGGGCGCCGGCGTGATGTCGTCGTCGTAATCCATGTGGTAGTCCAGACCGATTTCGCCAATACCGGCGCACAAAGGGTCATCAAGCGCAGCAACAACCTGTGCGTGAATGTCGTCGGTATAGTCCGGCGCGCCATACGGATGCACGCCGGCAAGATACTTGATCTGCGGGATATCCTGCATCGGCAGAATCTCGCGCGTCAGCCAGTCGCTATAGTCCGTCACGCTGCGCTTATCGGCAATGGGATCGAAGACCGTCACCAACAGGTCGATGCCTGCCGCCTTGGCACGCACGAGTGTCTCGGGCACATCCTTGCCCCAGAACGAAAGCAGATGCGCATGTGTGTCGGCAAGCGGTGCCAAGGGCACGGGACAAGCAACCGTCTTCTTTTTTTTGGTAAACGTCACGCGTTCGGCATTAAGCGTCATGGGAAAGCTCCCGGGCCAGACGGACAAAGTCGGCAACATCGAGCGTCTCGGCGCGCGTGGTGGGTGCGATACCGCAAGCCTCAAAGGCGGCATCGAGCACGTCCTTGGCAAAGCCGTTGGCGCTCATGGAATTGCGGATGGTCTTGCGACGCTGAGCAAATGCAGCATCAATCACGCGGGCCACAAATTCGCGATCGAGTCCTTCGGGCACCACACCGTCAACACGGTCGATACGCACGACGGCCGAGTCCACGTGTGGCGCCGGCATAAAGCAACGCGGCGGCACCTCAAAGCGACCCGTTACCTGCGCATACAGGCCAAGCTTTGCCGTATAGCCGCCATAGGTCTTGTTGCCCGGCACTGCGGCAATGCGATCGGCAACCTCCTTTTGCACCATGACGACGGCGCGCTTGAGCGCCGGCATCGTCTGGAAAAATTGCAAAATGATCGTCGCCGCCACGTTATAGGGCAAGTTCGCGACAAATACCGTCGGCTCACCGCCCGCAGCCTGCTCAATCTGCTCCGGGCCCACCTTAAGCGCGTCGCCCATGATAAAGCGGAAGTTGGCATAGTCGGCGGCGTGGGCGTCGAGCACCGGCTCAAGCTCGGGATCGGCCTCAATGGACGTAACGCACGCCGCTTCCTGCAGCAACGCAAGTGTCAACGTACCGCAACCCGGACCCACCTCGAGTACGCGCTCGTCACCTGCAAGCTCGGCAAGCTCGCAGATACGCTCGATCACATGATTGTCGATTAGAAAGTTCTGGCCCAGGCGATGCTTGGTCGCAAGGCCAAACTCCTCCAGCAGCTCCCTTGTTGCCGTGGGGTTTGCCAAAGGCGAAGTTGTCATAGTTGCCTCCTTAGCATGATGGCGGCGTCTTGAAACGAAAGGGCATGGACCGTTGCGGCCATGCCCTTACAGCTAAACAGCAAATTGCCGATATGGCGCTCGCGCGGTCTCTACGCCAGACGCGGGAACAGCGGATCGCCCTTCTCGACGGGCTGACCACCAGCAAGCAGGCCCCAAGTGCAAATGCCCTTGAGGTCGTCGCTCGCGGCCTCGCCCTCACAGGACAGGCGGCGCAGAGCCTCGGCAGAAGTCTGGGGCATGAGCGGCATCAGCAGGTGGGCGGCGATGCGGATGGCCTCGAGCAGGTTGTAGATCACAAATGCCAGCTCGTCAGCCTTGGCCTCGTCCTTGGCAAGCGCCCAGGGCTCGGAGTCCTCGATGTAGTGGTTGGCGGCGTGAATGAGCTCCATGACCTCATCCTTGGCTCCGCCGTAATCGAGCACGTCCATCTTGGCCATGTAGCGGTCGACCAGGCCATCGGCAATCTTTGCCAGCGGGTTATCGAACGCGTCGGCAGACGCCGGTTTAGCCGGGGCGCAGCCGTCAAAGTACTTTGTGCTCATGTTGAGCGAGCGCGAAATGAGGTTGCCCCAGCTGTTGGCCAGATCGGCGTTGTAGACCTGCTCCATGCGATCGAAACTGATGGCGCCGTCGGTGCCGGGGACCACGTCGGTCATAAAGTAATAGCGGTAGCCCTCGACGCCCAGCATGTCGATAACATCCTGCGGAGCGATGGCGTTGCCGCGGCTCTTGGACATCTTCTCGGCCTTGCCGGTCTCGGCATTGCGCACGGTCAGGAAGCCGTGGGCAAAGACGTGCTCGGGCAGGGCCTCGCCGATGGCCATGAGCATGGCGGGCCAAATGACGCAGTGGAAGCGAATGATGTCCTTACCCACAATATGGAACTGCGCGGGCCAGCGATAGGCCAGCTCGGCACGGGCCTCGTCGGTGTCGACACCGTAGCCGACGGCAGTCATATAGTTGAGCAGCGCATCGAACCACACGTAGGTCACGTGACCCTCGTCAAACGGGACCTGGATGCCCCAGTCAAAGCTCGTACGGCTCACGGAAAGGTCGTTAAGGCCGCCCTCGACAAAGCTACGTACCTCGTTCATGCGGAACGCAGGCTCGACAAAGTCGGGGTGCTCGTCATAGAGCTTGAGAAGCTTGTCCTGGAAGGCGGAAAGCTTAAAGAAGTAGGACTCCTCCTGCACGCGCTCAAGCGGACGGTGGCAGTCGGGGCATAGATGCTGGCCGACGCTGCCGTACTCCTCGTCGCCCTTCTGGACCTGCGTATCGGTGAAGTAGGTCTCGTCAGGCACGCAATACCAACCGTCGTAGCTGCCCTTATACAGGTAACCGGACTCCTTCATGCGCTCCCACAGATACTGCACGGCATGATGCTGGCGCGGCTCGGTGGTGCGGATGAAGTCGTCGTTGGAAATCTCGAGCTTGCTCCAAAGCTCCTTGAAGTGCGGGGCCTGGCTATCGGTCCACTCCTGCGGCGTCATGCCATGCTTGGCTGCGGCCTCGGCGACCTTCTCGCCGTGCTCGTCCATGCCGGTCAGGAACTTGACGTTATAGCCGGCGGAGCGGCGATAGCGAGCCTGAACGTCGGCGATGATGGTGGAATAAGCCGTGCCCAGGTGCGGATCGGCGTTGACGTAGTAGATGGGCGTCGTGATAAAGAACGAAGGCTTGCTTTGATCCATGGGGTTTGTCCTCCAGAAAAACGTTGCATACAGGGGATGATTCTAGCGCAAGGGCTGGATATCCTCCATCTATTGCATATCGAGCACCATGGCATAGACATCGCGCTTGCGGCGCGAATACTTCTGAGACAGGCGCTTGGCCACCGCAGAGGCGGGCTCCCCCTCCTCGAGCGCGGTGCGGATATCCTCGCGCAGGGCCTCGTCGGGATCCGCTACCGCAGCGCCAACCGGCGCGATGCCGGCCTCCTCGTCCTCGCTCGGCGGCGCGATGACCAGCGCAATCTCGCCCTTTACCTCGCCGCGAGCACGCAGCTCCTCGGCAAGCTGGTCAGCGGGCCCGCGCAAGACCTCCTCGTGCAGCTTGGTGAGTTCGCGGCAGACGGCAACCTCACGCTGGGGAAAGACCTCCGCCACGGCCTCGAGCGTCGCCACGATACGATGTGGAGACTCGTAGAAGATGAGTGCGCCAGGCACCACGGCAAGGCGCTGCAAACGGCGCACACGGTCGCCGTGCTTTCGGCCCAAAAAGCCCTCGAAGAAAAAATGCTCGCAGGGAATGCCGGACGAAACGAGCGCCGTGACGCAAGCAGAGGGCCCGGGAATAACTTCGACGGGCACATCGGCCTCACGCGCCGCCTCGACCAGCGCCTGGCCGGGATCGGACACGCTCGGCATGCCGGCGTCCGAGGCAAAGGCGAGGGTCTCCCCCGCCAGCAGACGGTCGACCAGGCCGGCAGCGCGGCTAGCGATCACATTCTCATCGCAACGGACAAGCGGCTTGGAAATGCCCAGGTGCATCAGCAGCTTTGACGTCACACGCGTGTCTTCGCAGCAAATGACATCGGCAGCGGCAAAAGCCTCGCCAACGCGCGGGGACAGGTCGCCTAGGTTGCCGATGGGCGTGCCGACCACATAGAGTTTGCCCGTATGGGCGCTGTTTTGCGTCATATCAACCTATTCAATCATGCCGCGCTCGAGCGTACCGAGCGCCGCGCGGGCGTCCCATGCTGCAATGCGCTTCTCGGTCTTCCACGTTTGGAAGAACCAACCGGCAGCCGGCGCAAACGAAGCCAGCTGGTTGGCGATAAACACGCGCTCGTAGGCATTGCGGCCCTCGGGCGTAACCGACGAGTTGGCAAAGATCGCCGCGCCCGACCATTCGCCCACCAGCACGGGGAACCCAGTCGAAATCGCTTCTTTAAGCTCGCGCTTGTTACGCGAAATCGCCGTCGTCAGCCCGCGAGGGCTCGTGATGTCGAGCGCATACTCGTCGCGGTAATGGTACAGGTGAAGGTCCATGTAGACGTTCTTGTACTTGGCGCCGCGCATAAAATGCTTCCACTCGCTGGGATGCCCCGACGACGAGAAGACGACGATCTTATCCTCGGGCATATACGAACGGACGAGCTCGTAGGCATCGCGATAGAAATTGCGCAGGTAGTGAGCAGGAATGCCATCCGTCATGGTGAAGAGGCTCTTGCGAACGCTCATCTGCGGCGTGTCCAGCAGCTCAATGCCCAGCAGGCTCTCGGCCTCGCCATAGCGATCGGCCAAGCGCTCGAGCACGTCGAGTGCGACATGACGGCCGTTGGTGGACGAATGCCACTCGGCAACAGCCTCCGGCGTGGTGGGCGAATCGTTGGAATCGCCCTGGCCACCGGGCACGGTTGCCAGATCGAGCAGCACGCGGATGTCGTACTTGGCAGCCCACTCAATTGCGCGGTCGATGTAATCGACAACCGATATGTAGGAGGCATCGGACTCCTGTGAGCCAAAGGCATACCAGGGCACCGGCAGACGCACGGCATTGAGACCGATCTGCGCCATGCGGCGAAAATCGTCCTCGCTCACAAACGTCTCGTAATGGCGGCGCATGCGCTCGTTATAGGCGGCGGTACCCATGGCCTCCTGTAGCTCAGCCGCGTTGGATGCACCGGTCGCCGCGTACAGCGACGGGGTCACCCAAGGCTCGGGAATAAACCAGCCAGAGAGATTAACGCCGAGTATCCTCTCCATCACTGCCCCCTTCGGATCATGCAGGTCGAACCCGCATCGTATTGCGTAGGATAAGTATCGTTTTGAGTATACCCGCGTGTGCGGACAGGCGACCGAACGGTCTGCAAAGTGACGCGAAAGTGGGAGGAATGTCTGGGAGCAGACGGACTCGGAATGGTGCGACGAGGTGTGTACGCGCGCCGGAGGCAGGCACCGGAAAGTGTGTCCCGTTCTGAGCCCTTATTCTGGGACGCAGTTTCCGCAGAACCCTACATAAAAGAAAAGGACCCCTTTGCAGAGGTCCTAGTCAATTCAAGGTGGCGGGGAAGGGAATCGCGTCCGCGCGCTGCGCGGACGGACCGCTGCGGCGCTTACGCGCCTTGCGAGCTGCGCTGGCAAACGCTTACGCGTTTACTCAGCTCCGCGCCCTCACGGGGTCCGATTCCGTGCGAGGGCTACATAAAAGAAAAGGACCCCTTTGCAGAGGTCCTAGTCAATTCAAGGTGGCGGGGAAGGGAATCGAACCCCTGACACGAGGATTTTCAGTCCTCTGCTCTACCAACTGAGCTACCCAGCCATTTGAGGTGTGCCTTGTTTCAAGGCTTGATTAGTATAACCAAGGACGCGTTCCGGTCAACCGAGAATTTCAAAAAAGTTTTTGAGCACAGCCTCGGTTCTTTAAATCGGCACGTCAGAGGCATCAGCCGGCAGCAAGAAGTTTTTCGCTCAGAGCCGCACGGGCAAACTCACTTGGCGTCATCCCCTCGGCAGCCGCCCGTCGACGAATGGCCTCCTTCATTCCCAGAGGAATCTTGACCGACAGCGTTGCCGTCCCCTCACCTGAGAGTGGGGGCCGTCCATGCACGATCCCACCAACGGTGTGTTCGCCATCCGGAAACTCTCCGCGCTCGTACGACTCGCACCACGCGTCAATCATTTCATCCGTTACAACCTGACCATTAGCGGCCGTATACGTCTTGCCCATCATCGACCCCTTTGCCGAGCCCGTTCAATCTCCTGCCAAAATTTCTTCTGGACTGGAGACAAGGCATGAATGATAAGCCCCCACGGACAAGCTCGACCGCGACAAGCTCCACGCTTCGTCCGTCTGGGAGCCATCCAATCGCAAGCCATCTCGGCGGCTCGTCCTTCGGCTCGCGACGAATGCACTCAGTAACCGCAAGCCAAGCGCTAAGCACCTGCTTTTCCGTCAGGTGCTTTTTAGCGTTGGGATGGATCTCAACATCCATGCATCTTCTCCTCCATCTTACCCAATTTCGTATGACGAAAGTCCGCTGTCGCCAATTCTTAAGCCGGCACGCGTTGGAGAGCAGGGGTCGAAACAATGATTGAAGGACGCTCTAGTACGGCCCAGGCGCCGGGGCAGGAGCACATACGCCAGGGACGTACGTTTTCGTAGCATACGAGGACATAGCCACGTGCATCGATAAAGGCGATATCGATGGGATAGGCCATAAAACACGTATGGACCGAAGAGCAGCGTGGAAATGCCATGACGAGCGGCAGACCGTTGGCGGCAACCGGACACCGTCCCAGCATGCCGCGCAGGCGCACGGCAAACGACTCCGCCACCGCAAACTCGGCCGGCGTCCAGCCCAGCCTATTGAGTGCCCGCGCGTAGGCGATGTAGGACGAGACCGCGGTCACATGACCACCCCCGGACGCCATGGATCGACCGTCACCGCGCGCTCGTGCGACAACGTTGTCGGCGCCCCCAGCGGAACGCCAGCGATGCTGAGAGAAGTCGGCCACGGCTCATAGTGCATGGTGCAGGTGTAGGTCCTAAACGTACCGGATAGGGAGAGCAGGCCACCATCCGATGCCTCCGCGCCTTGCTCGCTCGACACTTCGATCTGCAAGCCATAGCCTTCCATGGCATTCAGAATTTGAGTCTGAACCGTCGCCGAGGCATCGGCAGAGCTTTCGTCGCCCTCCCCCTCCGACGCCACGGCGTGCGCCAACACGATGTCGGGCACCACGCGGTCGAAGCGCGCGACAGCGCTGGCAAAGATCATGACGTTGTACACGATGAGTGCCAGCACCAGCAAAACGGGCGTAACCACTGCCATCTCCACCGTCGCTTGGGCGCGCTCCTCGCGCAGACGCATGCGGATACTCATTACGACCCACCGCCCAAAGCGCCAACCAGCGTGGCGACATCGACGGTGAGCGGGATGGAGCCGCCGCCGGGCAGAGGAATCTCCGCAAGCGTGAACACCGTACCGCTAATGGTGCGTTCGACTTGATATTCCAACGCCTCGCAAAGCGCCTTGGGATCGGTCACGCCCAACGGAATACTTCGTAGCTCGTCCTGCGCATTAGAAAGAGCCGTGATGTCAGACCCCGGGCTCTTGATGACATTGGCGGTGTCGGTCAGCACCGGCTTTCGCAGGCGCAAGTCGCACGGCTCCAAGCCCAGCGCCGCCACGGACGCCGAAACGGTATCGCCAAGCCACGACGCAATGGAGCCCAACGCGCCGTTGCCCCCTCCTAGGCCCTTAATCATCTCGTCCATAAGTTCGTCGGCCGAACCTTGGATGTCTCCGTATCCCACAAGCAGCCGCCCCCAAACATCCATGACGCCATCGAGTACGCCGGCAACGCCACCCGAACGTTCCTTCAATGTCGAGAAAAATCGCGAAAGCACGTTGTTTTGCGCCGTCGCCTCATCGGGCGCCAGTACCGCGGCAGAGATGGCACCGCGACTGCCAAGCTCAACCGCCGCGTTAAACGAAGAGTTAAGTTGATCGGGGCTGGTAATATCACCCGAAACTGCAAAGGCGACTACGCCGTTGCGGCCAGGTGGGGCGATACGCGGACGCTCACCGGAAAGTTCTTTGATGGCGGTATCGAACGCATTGCCCGCACGGTCGGCTTCGTCCTCGGTCTGACGCTCGAGCTCGAGCTCCTTGTTGCGACAGTCGACGTAGTCCTCCAGGGCGTCTTTAAACTTGTCAAAGTGATACTCGAAGCCGTTTTCGATAGAGGTTGAAGGCGCCGCAACAGCACCAAGCGACAAAACGCCAAAATGGCATTTGCTGCATTTATCCTGTCCATCGTAATCGGCAACCGAAGCAAATCCGCTCGGCGTCCCTTTCTTATAGTTAGGGCAGGTCGTCCCGTAATGCAGATACGCCTTGTCATCGTTTACGCTAGTCGGCCACACCGCATCGGTATAGAGTTCCGTCGCCCGAACCTCATCAGAGTTGCGCGGCAGCAGCGGAATATAGGAGGAAACCCTGTCTCCGTTCTCGGTTATATGTGCCCGATCGACCTCCGCGCTCGCATAGGTATAAAACGCCTTACGCGCCGCAGACTCTGCCTTCATCTCGACACTCGAGCCGTGGGGCTTCTCATTTGTCAGACGCCAATGGTAGTAGTCCTTCGCGCGATCAAGGGCAACTTGGGGCTCCCACGTAACGCTCGATGAGTAATGCGGATTTTGAACACCGGAGAGATCCGTTAGGCTTTTCGCACGCTCCCACATGCAAGAACAGCTGCCGACCGAGCCCTTGTCAGACCCACCACAATCCGCCAGCCAAGCACGCTCTTTAGCCTTCGCCGTGTCCTCAGAAGCCTTCCGCAGCTCCTCGGCCGCACCCTCTAAATCATCTGATGTGTCTTTAATGGTATCGGTCGAGATCTCTGATCCTTTGAGCGCAGCGAAGTCAGACTCGGATGTCCTGGGCACGGCAAGCGCCGTACCGGTATAGGTCACACTATCGGTATCCTGCGCCGACACCGCCTGCGTGGCACGCGCGGCGATCAGATACGGCAGGGCCGTCTCGATTTTCTGTAAGCCTTCCGATGCGCTTTTGGCAAACTTGTTGCGCGTTTTAATGATCTCAATCCCGGTGTCGACCATATTGCCGGCAACCGGCTCGGCACCCGGGATGAGGATGGCGACCAGGCCCGTCCCGATCGTGGCAAACCCCGCCAGCCCCAGACTCAAGATGCTCGCATCAACCACCGTGGCAGCCGTGTGATAGGACGACACTACGTTGGCACCCGCCAGCGCGCCACTATCAGCCGCCACCTGGGTATCCCCGGCACGCGACATGCTCCATATCGCCGCGGTCGACGAAAACAACAATGTGAGCACCACTAGGATGACCACGGCAGAAGAAAGCGTGGTATAGGCGCCGTCTTCGATAAACAGATCGACACCGGCTCGACCCATAAAGCCGCCTCGCTTGCGATGGCAGCTCGGACGGTGCGTCAAAACGCGTCTAGACCAGAAACGCTTAATCCCATGCAGCAATCCACGAATCATAATCTCCCTCCAGCCATTCGGGACGCGATTGATACGAGACATCGACTTTGAGCTCAACGTAGCCGCCCTCGGCGGTACCACCCATAGCCTGCGCAAACGCACCGATCACAGGCAACGGCTTGACCTCGCCGGAAACGGACACGGACGAGACGCCACCCGCACCGGCCCGGCCAAGCTCGATATCCCACGACAACGGCCCGCCGGCATGAAAGATCGAAACGTTGGGCACTGCGGCAAGTCGGCGGCGGGTGAACTCCTTAAGATCGTCGTCCTCCGCCGTCGTCGTGGTCATGAGCCGCGCGGTCTCGGCGGCGGCAGACTCCATGACCGCGCGCGTATAGAGCAGGCACACCGGTTGCAGCGCGAGAAGGATGAGTGTCAGAAACGTCGGCAGCAAAAAAGCGGCCTCGACCGTAGACTGCGCCCGGTCCTCGCGCGCGGCATCAATACAACGCGATGTCCTTAGCGGCCGCAGCGGCGTCGATAACCGACGTCGAGGCAACGCCATGGGATGCCGCCCGCTCAACCAGCGCCGCCAAGCGCCCATCGGTGCCGGCACGCCAAAGTCCCGCGATCGCCAGCACGATCGATAACAGCGCCACCGTGACGATGGCGTATTCGACCGTCGCCTGGGCAGATTCCTCACGCAGGACATCATGCATTTCACGATCCCTCCTTTGAGTCCGTTGCCTGCGGGCTCAGGCGCACGGCGCGCAGACGACACGAAGCATCGCCAGCATCCGCGGCAATTGTCACCATATCGACCCAGCCGCGTTCGTCGCGCACGATGGCGCCCCACACGTTTCCCTTGATGTCGAGATAGCCGCTCAGAGCAAGTTGCGCCGTGGGTACCTCGCGATAGGCACGCAGCATATCCGCCGCCGCTTCGGTCATCGGTCGGTCCTCGGACCATGCAAGCCGGACCGCAATCGCGTTGCCCTCAGGCGAATCCGTCGCAGTGCCAGACCGCTTGTCGAGCGTCCGCAGAAAGGTTTGCGCCGTGACAGCGACATCCGAATCGTCCGCATCTCGCATCTCATCTTTTTGAGACGCCACCGCCGAATCTGAGCCCAAATCGGAGGCGGTCCCAGGACGCTGCTGCCGCGCGGCGTTAAGCCCCCAAAGCACCGCCGCTATCGCCACGGTCAGGCAAGCAAACACCAGCAGCACCCCGATGGGGCGCTCGCCCTCTACAGGCTGTTGATGCCCTCGCTGATAGCGTTCCATAGATCTTGGACCTTGCCCTTAAATGCGACGATGGCGATAATCGCGATCACCACGAGCACGCCGACCAAGATGGCATACTCGGTGGTACCCTGTGCACTCTCCTCCTGCAATAGTTCCTTGGCGCGCTGACGAACATGTGCCGCCCGGCAAAACGCCCAGCCCTGGACCTTGCCAGCAGCGTCAGTCATCGTGTTCATGTATTCCTCCCTACATCATCCCGCCTGCTCCCAGCAGCGGGCCCAATATGGACAGAAGCAACGCCGGCAAGATGAGCGTGCCGGTGGGAATCAGCAGCTTGACGGGTGCACGCTCGATCTCGCGCTCGACCGCGGCGCGATGAGCCGCACGGATCTCGCGACTTTGAGCGGCCAGCGTCTCGGCAAGTGGGGCACCCAGGGCGAGCGCCTGCCCCACCGTGATGGCAAAGGTCTCGAGCGCTCGCACGTCCAGGTCGCGCGCGGCGGCCAACAACTCGTCCTCACGCGTGCCCACGCCCACCTGCCACGCCATGCAGGCGCGCTCAAGGCGAAGAGCCAGCACTGACCGGCGGTTGGCGCAGAAAATCTCAAGCGCCGCATCAAACGAAAGACCGGCCGAAAGACCCAAGCGCACAACATCGATCATCTCGGACACTTCGCCGAGCGACACTCGCGCCGGGCCGCCCGCTCCAACCGCGCCCTTCACTCGCGCGGTCAGAGCATCGACCACCGAGCGACCCGCGGCAGCGACCAGCACCGCCTCGCGCTTGCAGGCCCCTGCGATCTTGCGTGCATCCGCCCGATCCAAACCCGTCGCGACAAATACACTCAGGGCGCACAGGCAAGCCGCAACTGCAACCGGGGCGCTCATAGCTCCACCCGCATAATGCGCCGGATAACCACCAGGGCAACGGCGTTGAGGGCAAGACCCAGCACCACAGCGCCCGCGCCGGCAGGCGTCGCAAGACCGCGACGAAAATCTGCCGAAAGCAGCGCCAACACCGCGCACATGCCCGCCGGCATCGCCGCGACCATATGCGCAGACATGCGAGCCTGCGACGTCTTAACATCCAGGCGGCGCTTGAGCTCAATGCGCTCCCCCACCATGCTCGACGCCTCGGACAGTAAGTCGGCAAGCGGAGCGCCGGTGCGCTGAGACACCTTAAGCGCCAAGGTCACAAGCGAAAGACCGGGGGCGTCGATACGCACGAGCAAGTCATCGAGCGCGTCGGTCGCCGAGATGCCGCAATCGATCGCCGCCGCCACCCGCAAAAACTCGGTATGCACTGGCTCTTGCGCATGAGCGCCCACAAAGCGCATGCCCTGGGCCAGCGAATGTCCCGAGGCAAGCGACATGGAAAGTGCGGTAAACGCCTCGGGCATTGCCTCTTCTGCATCGTGTTGCTCGCGCCGGCTCTCAAAGCCATCCCGAGCGGCACCAACGGCAAACGGAGCAACAAGTCCCAAGGCAAATCCGAGGGGCGATAACGACACCATCGTTAGTAAAACGCAGCAGACACCGCTCGATAGCAGCAGAAACGCCAAACGTCCCGAAGCATCTTCGATCACGAGGCCAAGGCGATGCGCCGGAGCCAGCGATGCCCACGAACGGGCGATCTTTTTCAGCAGATCGTTTTCCACCAGCTCACGCGGCAGCTTCTCTGCCACCGTCTCGAGCGCCTGACGTGCCAGCTCCGCCGGCGGTACCTGCGGCACACGAGGTTCCGCCCCGCACGCCGTCGCGACAGAAAGCCCTGCCAAGCCCCCTACGACGAGGGGCACAGTGATCTCCATTCGTCCACCTCCTCTTGTGTGAGCGTCCCCGACCGCAGGCCTTCTGCGATAAACGGCGGCTCGCGGTCAAGCGTCCAGGTGCGCTCGGCGGCATCGAACGTCACATAGCGCTCGAGCTCTACGCCGCCCGATGCGGCGCGTCGCACCCCCGAATACGAGGAGACGAAGCGCCTGCCATCGGCGTGGCGCTCGGACATCACGATACCGTCGAGTGCCATGGCAATCTGCTCCTCGATGAGCTCGCTCGGCAGATCGATGCCATAACGTGCAAGCAACGTCAGACGCACCACGGTCTCCTGTTCTGAACCCGCATGAAGCGTGGTGAGCGACCCGTCGTGGCCCGTGTTCATGGCCTGCAACATGTCGCAGCACTCGGCACCGCGCACCTCGCCCACCACGATGCGGTCGGGGCGCATGCGCAGGGCATTAGTCACCAGGTCGCGGATCGTCACCGCGCCCTCGCCTTCAATTGAAGCCTCGCGCGCCTCTAGGCGCACCACGTGCGGATGATGCGCAAACTTGAGCTCGGCAGAGTCCTCGATCGTCACGATGCGCTCGCCGGTGGAAATCTCACATGACAACGCGTTGAGCAGGGTGGTCTTACCAGATCCCGTGCCTCCCGCAACCGCCAGGTCCTGTCGCAGCGACACCGCACACGACAGCAGCTGCGCATACCAAAGCGGCAGCGATCCCAGGCCCACAAGCTCGTCCAACGAACAGATGCGGTCCGAGAACTTTCGGATGGTGAGAATCGGTCCGTCAATCGCCACAGGCGGAATCACCGCGTTGACGCGATAGCCCGTTTTGAGGCGGGCGTTGACGATGGGGCTGCGCTCGTCGATACGGCGGCCAAGTGGCGAGATAATGCGGTCGATAAGCACACGGATCTGCTCATCATCCTCAAACGCATGCTCGATGGGGTACAAGACGCCGCCGCGTTCAAAGAAAGCCGAGCGGCAGCCGTTGATCATGATCTCGGTAACGGTGTCGTCCTCGATGAGCGGCTGCAACGGCCCCAAGCCCACCACGTCATCCAAAATCTCGTCGATGATGGTCTCGCGCTCGGGCGTCGCGAGATCGGTCGGCTCCTCAACATTGAGCGCCGCCTCCACCGCAGGACGCAATTCCGAGCGGGCAAGTGCCGGGTCGATATAGGCGCTGATACGCGCCACTTCGTCGTAACCCATGCGGTCCATCACGGCGCGCTTGGTGCGTCGTTTCACGGCGCGGCGACGCCCCACATCTACAGGCGCTGCCGCCGCCGCAGCGCCGGCAGCCTTAATCCTCGTTTGCAGGCTCATCGCTGATCACCCTCGCGCGACCAGGGAAGGCGGATACGCGGGCGTTCGGTGCGCGTTGCACGGTCGGCGACCATATCGCTCCAAGGGCCGACGGCGCACCCCAGTTCCACGAGCATCTCGCGCGTGGCCTCGCGCACGCTAGTCGCAAAAGCGCTGGTCTGCCCCACTGCCTCGTCAGCGCGCCCAAACGCCATGAGCGCGGCGAGATCCTGCCCGCCATCGGCGATACGAATCTTGGAGCTTAACGCACAGGCAATCTCAAAGCGCATGGCGACGTCCTCGTCTGCCCCGCGCGCACCGAACCGGTTGAACACGGCGCTCATGCGCGTGCGCGGCACACCTACTCGACCTGCCAGTTCAATGACGCGCGATGCCGATGCCGCGGACGACACCGCCGCATCGCCAACGACCAGGCAACGGTCGCTCGCCGCCACCGCAGCCGCCACGGCGTCGCCCCAAAAGACCGAGGTATCGATAAAGACCACGTCGGATTCGCGACGCAGAACATCAAGCAGTAGCTCCACCGGACGTGCCATGAGCTCGGCTTGCTCGGGCGCCGCGACGGGACCCCAGAGCGTAACGCCCGGCGCCACGCGCATCGAAGCGGCTACGATATCCGGCTCGGTGAGCATGCCCGCCGCCGACGGCTCGATAAGTGCCGCCATATCGCGCGGAGCATCGACGCCTAACAAGTCGTAAAGGTTTCCAAACATCAGGTCCAGGTCGAGCACGGCGGCACGCAAGCCCAACAGCGACGATGTGTGTGCCATGGTGGCAACGATCGTCGACTTGCCGCAACCGCCCGAACCCGAAATAGCGCAGATGACTGGAGCTCGATGCGGCGGAGCGGTAGCGTCTGCCGGCGGCATCGGAGGCGGCGGGGCGGGCGTCGGTGACAGCGTCCCCGTCTCCCCCGCCGCAACCACGTGCTGCGTCCAAGCCGGCATGGCTGCTTGTTCGGTCTGCGAGGCAGGCTCGTTCTGCGCAATCTGCTCATGCTGCATCAGCGACAACTCGCCGCACCCGGCAAGGCCCTCAACTTCGTCGAGTTCATCCGCCAGATTCACGCCGTGCACGTATCCCATATCTACTGCCGGGGAGTCGCCAGCATGCTGCGCCGGCCCTCCAGCGTCATCGTATACAAGGGGGTTCCGGGGGCGCCGACCATGCTCGGCTTCCGCTTTTCCATAATCATCAACACGCGGGCCTCTTGTAGCGCGAGGCGCCCCGGGTTCCCTATCAACAAAAGCATCGGGCTCAATCGTCATGCGCCGATCGGAATCAACCGCTCCCTCGCCCGCGCGCCCGTTGCCGCATATACTGTGTGCAGCGATGACCTCGGTCGCCCCCGCGCGAAACAGCCCCTCGATATCCGACGGATCGAGCGCTTCTATCAACACGACCACGCGACTCACGCGGCCTTCGGCCGTCAGGCGCGCAACAGTCTTGCGCACATCTTCGGTATCAAACAGAGACGCCGCGATGATGGCAGCCCCGCGGCGCGACGGAAACGCCCGCGCCATGGAAACCAGCCCGTCCAGGTCACCCACGCGAAGCACCTGTGCACCCGCATCACGGCCCTCGACTTCCCGCTGCAACAGCCCGTAATCGCCGCACGCGCAGCACGCAAGCCAGATCGCCTTCATCACTCGTCGCCTCCGCTCTTTTTGCCGCGCGCCGTGGCGGGAATCGTCAAGCTGACCGTTCCCTTGCCCGAGGCTCCCAGCAGTTCCTTGACGTCTTCGGGGTCAGCCGCCAGCGTCACCCATTCGATCTTGCCCTCGCGCGTGGCACCGGAATCCTCACTGGTATCGATCACGTACGCGCCGCACAGCCGATCGGTCACGCCGTCTTTTTGCACATACACATCCACGTAGCTGCCCACGCCCGTAGCACCGCCGACCGAGTGCTCGGCATCGACCGCCACCGAAACGGCGACCTTGCCCTTAGGCACCTCGAGCTTGCGGCTCTCGACCTTGGTGTAGACATTGCAGATCACGGCGTTTTTGGGAATACGCGAAGTCGTCACGTCGCCGCGCACCTGGCGCAGCTCGGTCGCCGCGTCACGCGGCAGCAGGCTCGTCAGCCATTCCTGGGTCATGACGTTGGTCTCATCGAGGGTCTCGCCCACATCGATATCGCGCGCCGCAACGCATACCTCGACGCGATCGTCCCCGTACTTGGCCAAGGTCTCAGCCTGGACCTGTTCGGCTTGCGAGCGGATCGACGAGCCGTAAACCATGCAGAGCAGAGCAGCGAGCACGCCTGCGACCAGACTGATGGCGATGCGCTTGCTCTTGTTCACGGCCGCTCCTCTCATGGCAGTGCCGGGCGAATGCCCGTACCACCATTGTCTGGACGGTCAGAGTGCAAAGCGGCGCAATCGCGATCTTGGTTTTCGATGTCAAACCAATCGCTGACCAAAAACTGACCAGCCCGTCAAGCTCGTGGCAAGGTTTTGGTCAGCACGTCAGCAAACTGCATGTTTCGAGGCTTTTCCGCAGCAAAAAAGCCGCCTCTCGTACAGTTGGGAGACGGCTGTCATAGATAAATTCAATTACAGATGAACATCGGGATCGAGCATTTGAGCACTCACGCGCATAGATGACGCCAAGTTTTGAAACGTCTCCAGGCGCAGGCTGTCAATCTGCCCGGCATCCTCGGCCTCGCGAACGGCGCAACCCGGCTCATGCGTATGCGTGCAGTCGCCAAACCGGCACGCGCGCGATGCCTCGACAATCTCGGGGAAGGCGCGCGCCAGACCCCGCTCGTGACCCACGAGCGGTAGGCTGCGCAGGCCCGGGGCATCGGCGATCACGCCGGCGTCGCCCGGCAGCGCCACCATCACGCGCGCGACGGTAGTGTGACGGCCCTGATCGTCGCGTTCGCGCACACCGCCGGTCGCCAACGTATCGTGCCCCAGCAGTGCATTGAGCAGCGTCGACTTGCCGGCACCCGACTCGCCCAGAATCATGGCGCAGCTCCCAGCAGGCACGCAGGAACGGACCTCGTCCAGGCCGCGGCCCTCAGCAGAGGACGTCACGATCACGCGCACGTCCGGACCCACTAGGCGGCGCACGCGGTCCAGATCGCGCTCGAGCTCCTCGGCATCGCAGCGGTCAGCTTTGGTGAGCACCACCACCGGCTCGGCATCGCAGTCGAGCGTCAACACCAGCGAGCGCGCCACACGGTCGAGCAGCACCTCGCCGGCACCGAGCGCCTGCACAATTAGCACGCTGTCAACGTTGGAGCAGAGCACTTGGCGCTCACCACGGGCACGGCCACGCCAACGCTCAAAGCTCGTACGGCGCGGCAGCACGCACTCAATCACGCCCATACCGTGCCCGGGAGCGCGGCGCACCGCCACACGGTCGCCCACGGCAGGCAGCAGGACCTCGTCCTCGCCGCGCGACTTGGCAAACCCCACGGCATGCTCGGCACGAAACGTGTCATCGGCAGTCGCCACCAGCGGAAACCCGCGGTCCAAGCGCACCACGGCGCCCAACTGCATCTGCTCGGGTTCCTCGGCTTGCGCGCAAAAATCATCGAAGGCTGCCCGTTGGGCGGCATCAACCGGCAGATCGTCAAACGCCGGAACATCCTGCAACGCATCGAGCCCCGGTACGCTCGTCAACAACTCCTCGGCAGACGCGGGGGCTTCGGTCGCAAGCTTCCGACGACGGTCACGCTTAGCCCGCGCCCCCGTCGTCTTTTTCTTCGCTTTAGCCTTAGCCTTGCCCACAAGCGCCTCCCAGCACCATAAATCACAACTGAGCAGGTATTTTCCCACAAAAAAGAGTCGGTCGAGCAAATGCTCGACCGACTCACACACTTTCCCTCAGCCTTTATCATCCACACGGGAGAAAAGTCAGCAACGTCACCGCAGGGCCCGCCCCCCGAGAGGGGTTTCCAAAGGGCACATCCTTTATTCAAAACGAGCGGCCGAGCAATTGCTCGGCCGCTCACCTTCTTTCCCTCAGCCCTTTTTCATCCGCGCGGGAGAAAAGCCAGTAAGGATACCGTAGGGCCCACCCCGGGAGTGTTTTCTTCTGAGCGATCCCGCAGCGCGAAGCGCGAGGACCAGCGAAGAAGAAAACACGCAGGGGCGGGCCCGGACAGGTTAACTTACTCCTTCTCGACCGCGCGCATGATCGCCTTGTAGATCTCCATCAGCGGAATAATCAGGAAGGCAAGGCCCAGGGCAGCGACAACGCCCTTGAGCTCAAGCGTTACGGGGCCAAAGAACATCTCAGCAAGCGTCGGCTGCACGGTTACGATCACCGTCAGCACCAGCGCCAGCGCGGCGG
>CAUBMI010000028.1 GCA_958436995.1 uncultured Collinsella sp. | reverse complement strand
TAGATGCTCTCGAAGTTGCCCGAAAGACCCGCAAACGTGTTGTCCTTGAGCTCGTCCATCACGCGGCCCAGACGCTCGCGGTCGCCGTTGAGGGTATCCCACGCAAAGTAGCTGTTCGATGCCCAGAGCTGCTCGACCTCGGGGGCGGTCAGGCCAAAGATGGCCTCGTTCTCGCGGCCGGCCAGATCGGCGATCTCGATGTTGGCGCCGTCGAGGGTGCCCAGCGTAATGGCGCCGTTCATCATGAGCTTCATGTTGGACGTGCCCGAGGCCTCCTTGCCGGCCGTGGAGATCTGCTCCGAGATCTCGGCGGCGGGGTAGATGAGCTGGGCGTTGCTCACGCGGAAGTTGGGGATAAAGCAGACCTTCATGACCTCGTTGACACGGGCGTCGTTGTTGATGACTTCGGCCACGGAGTTAATGAGGCGGATGGTCTCCTTGGCGAAGGTGTAGCTCGAGGCAGCCTTGCCGCTAAAGATGAAGGTCGTCGGCGTCACGTGGAAGTTGGGGTCGGCGATGCGACGGTTGTAGATGTCCATCACCTTCATGATGTTCATGAGCTGGCGCTTGTAGGCGTGGAAGCGCTTCACCTGAACATCGAAGACGGTGTTGGGGTCAATGACCAGACCGGTCTCGGCCTTAACGTAGGCGGCCAGGCGCTCCTTGTTGGCGCGCTTGGAGGTACCCACTGCCTTCAGGAACTCGGTGTCGTTCTGGAAACTTTTAAGCTTCTCCAGCTCAAAGGCGTCCTTCAGCCAGCCATCGCCAATGGCCTCGGTCACGAGCTTGGCATAGGTGGGGTTGGCCTCGGCAAAGAAGCGACGGTGCGAGATGCCGTTGGTCTTGTTGTTGAACTTCTCGGGCGTGAGGGCATAGAAGTCCTTGAGCACGATGTTCTTGATGATGTCGGAGTGGATCTTGGCCACGCCGTTGACGCTGTGGCTGCAGATCACAGACAGGTTGGCCATGCGAATCTCGCCGTCCCACAGGATGGCGGTCTGGCGCAGACGTTCCTGCCAGCCCTCCTGCGTGGTGTCGAACGACTCGTGCCAACGACGGCTGATCTCGTCGATGATCTGGTACACGCGGGGGAGGAGCTTGGAGAACGTGCCGATGGGCCACTTCTCCAGGGCCTCGGGCAGGATGGTGTGGTTGGTGTAGCTCACGACCTGCGTCACGATGTTCCAGGCGTCGTCCCACTCGAGCTTCTTCTCGTCGATGAGGATGCGCATGAGCTCGGGGCCGCACATGGCGGGGTGCGTATCGTTGGTGTGGATGGCCACAAACTGCGGCAGCAGCTCCCAGTTCTCGCCGTGCTCCTTCTCAAAGGTGTCGAGCAGGCTGTAGATGCCGGCCGATACAAACAGGTACTCCTGCTTCAGGCGCAGCAGACGGCCGTGCTCGCCGGCGTCGTTGGGGTAGAGGATGGCGCTGATGGCCTCGGCCTCGGCGCGCTCGGCATCGGCCAGGGCGTAATCGCCGCGGTTGAAGGCCTCCAGGTCAAAGTGCTCCTCGACCGGCTCGGCAGCCCAGACGCGCAGCTTGTTGACGGTCTCGCCGGCATAGCCCACCACGGGGATGTCGTAGGGAACGGCCAGGATGTCCTGCGTGTCCACCGTGCGGTAGAACGTGCGGCCGTTCTCCTCAAAGCCCTCGACGTGGCCACCAAACTTGATGGTCACGGCCTTGTCCTGACGACGGACTTCCCAGGGATAGCCGTGGGTGAGCCACTCGTCGGTGGCCTCGACCTGACTGCCATTGACGATCTCCTGCTTAAACAGGCCGTAGCGGTAGCGCATGCCGTTGCCATAGCCGGCAATCCCCTCGGCTGCCATGGAATCCAGGAAGCACGCAGCCAGACGGCCCAGGCCGCCGTTGCCCAGCGCCGGATCGGGCTCCTGGTTCTCGATGACGGACAGGTCAAAGCCCATGTCGTCGAGCGCCTCGGCGACCATGTCGCGCACACCAAAGTTAAGCAGGTAGTTGTCGAGCAGGCGGCCGATCAAAAACTCGATCGAGAAGTAGTACACGCGCTTCTTGCCCTCGGCGGTCACACGGGCGTCGCTCTTGGTGGCAACGGTACGTGCCTTCTCAGCCACGAGCTTGGCCAGGGCGTTAAAGCGGTCCAGGTCGCTGGCGGCCTCGACGCTCTTGCCACTGATGCTCATGACGGCATCACGATAGAGCTCAGTAAACTCCTGCTTGTTGTCGAAGATCTTATTCATACGTTCCTTTCCCCCGGGGATGTTTCTCCCGGAACGGTTATGACTTGTATCCTACGCCTCGGCGGGGCGGGTAATTACAGCTGTAACGGCTTTGTTACGCATCCTTGCCAGATGCTTTAACAGCGCCTGCCTTAGCCTTGGGAGCAGCCTTTTTATTGGTTGCCTTCTTGGCCTTGGGCTTAGCCGTAGCCTTGGCAGCGGGCTTGGCGGTCTTCGCCTTAACCGGAGCCTTCTTAGCAGCCGCGGCCTTGGGCTTCACCGAGGACGTGCGCTTACGCGCCGCCTTCTTGGGCTCCTCAACCACCGGCGGCTTATAGCTGCTGGGACCGCGGCGCTTAAGCACCACGCCTGCCAGGCCAGGCACCTTAATCTCGATGGAGTCCATCTGCCCGTTCCAAGGATAGGGCTCGCTCGAGCAGGTGTAGGGTTCCTCGCCGGCATAGCCGCTACCACCGAACTCTGGACGGTCGGAATCAAAGATGACCTCCCAGTCACCCTCGCGCGGCACGCCCACGCGGAAGCTCTCGTAGCTTGCCGGATCAAAGTTGATCAAGATCACCAGGTCGTCATCGACGTCCTCGCCCTGGCGCACAAAGCTCACGATGGACTGCTTGGAGTTGTCCGCGTCGATCCAGGTAAAGCCGTCGTCGGTGTAGCCACGCTCGTACAGGGCGGGCTCGGCGGTGTACAGGTGGTTGAGCGCCTTGATAAACGCCTGATGATGACGGTGGGTCTCGTACTCCTCGGTCAGGAACCACTGGATGGACTCGTAGTAGCGCCACTCAATAAACTGGCCGATCTCGTTGCCCATAAAGTTGAGCTTGGCACCGGGGTGCGTCATTTGATAGAAAGCCAGCGTGCGCAGGCCGGCAAACTGGCGCCACCAGTCGCCCGGCATGCGGCCAATAAGCGAGCACTTGCCGTGCACGACCTCGTCGTGGCTCAACGGGCAGATGAAGTTCTCGGTAAAGGCGTACATGATGGAGAACGTGAGCAGGCCGTGGTTGCCGGGGCGCCACGGAAAATCGGTCTGCATGTAGTGCAGGGTGTCGTTCATCCAGCCCATGTCCCACTTGTAGTGGAAGCCCAGGCCGCCGTCCTGCGGCGGATAGGTCACGAGCGGCCACGCAGTGGACTCCTCGGCCATCATCATCACGTCGGGGTAGTGCGCCTCCACGGCGCAGTTGACCTGGCGGATAAACGCGCTGGCGTCCAGGTCCTCCTCAGTACCGTACTTGTTGAACTTCTTTTGGCCCGGATCGTCAATGCCAAAGTTGAGGTACAGCATGCTGGACACGCCATCCATGCGAATGCCGTCAACGTGGAAGTTCTCGAGCCAATACAGCACGTTGGAGACCAGGAAGGAGCGGACCTCGCCGCGGGCGAAGTCAAACTTGTGCGTGCCCCAGTTGGGGTGAATCTCGTGCTCAAACAGCATGTGGCCGTTAAAGGTGGCAAGGCCATGGGAGTCGGCGCAAAAACCGCCGGGCACCCAGTCCATGATCACGCCAATGCCCGCCTCGTGGCACGCATCGATAAAGTGCATGAGCTGCTGCGGGTTGCCGTAGCGCGACGTGGCGGCAAAGTAGCCGGTCGTCTGGTAGCCCCAGGAGCCGTCGAAGGGATGCTCCATAAGCGGCATGACCTCGATATGCGTGTAGCCCATGTCGCGCACGTAGTCCACGAGCTCCACTGATAGGTCGTCGTAGGTGTAAAACTCGCCGCGCTGTGCGGGGAAGGGATCCATGGGGCCGGGGTAGTTGCCGTACTCGTCCGGCTCGCCCTGTGGCGCGTCGCCGTGGCGCTTCCACGAGCCAATATGCACCTCGTAGATATTGAGCGGCTGCGACATGTGGTTGTGGCTGGCGCGGCGCTTGAGCCACGCGGCATCGTTCCACTGGTAGCCATCCAGGGTCCACAGTACGCTGGCGGTACCCGGAGGGCACTCGGCCTTAAAGGCATACGGATCGGCTTTGTAGAGCTTTTCGCCCTCGTTGGTCTCGATGAGATACTTATAGAGCTGGCCCTGCTCGGCGCCAGGAATAAAGCCTTCCCAAATAGCGCTCGTATGCATGGGCACCAGCGGGTTGGCCTGCTCATCCCAGTCGTTAAATTCACCAATGACGTGAACGCTCTTAACGTCGGGCGCCCAAACGCAAAAACGCCAGCCGCGCGTACGGTTCTGCGTGTCGGGGTGCGCGCCCATCTTTTCCCAGCTGCGCTCCCACGTACCGATGCCAAACAGGTAGACATCGTCTTTGGTGAGCTCCGGCGCGTGCGGGGCGGCTTTACGGGTAGCAGGCTTTTTGGTTGCTGGCTTTAGCTTTGTATCGCTCACGTTTGATCCCATCATGACGCGGCAGCGTGTTGCCTTGGTGACTAGATGCGAAAGGTCCAAGGCTGCACGAATCGAAGGGACGGCGATAGTTCTATGATTCGTTCCACCTCGCGTGCTCGGTGGAACTTTCGGCAAAAACTACGATAACACCTGTACGTTACTTTTATGAACGAAAGAGGATTTGCGATGGCGTTTAATCGGTAAGCGCCATGTTTATACCACTTGCAGAATTGCCGTGGTAAAACTCTTGACAGCTTTACCAATTAGCGTTTCTAGATTGTTAGGTTGACGTTTGGTAAAACGTTTTTAGCAGGTTGTTTACCCTTTGACATCGAAAGGCTCGTTTATGGACCACACCGCTGCCCCAAGTGTTGCTTTTATTTTCGATTGCGACGGCACACTGGTTAATAGCACCCCCGTTTGGGCCTATGCCCAGCCCGAGTTATTGCGCCGTCACGGTATCGACGTGACCGTGGATGACTTTGCCCAATTTGAGCACCTGTCGCTGGAGGATGAGTGCCAGGCCTACCACGACACGTGGGGCATTGGCGCGAATGGCGAGGAGCTGTATCGCGAGCTGGGTGAGATTTTGATTGATGGGTACTCTAAGGTGCCGCCGCGCGAGGGACTCATGGCTTTTTTGGAGCAGGCGAAGGCGGCGGGCATTGCCATGTGCGTGGCTACGTCCACGCCGGCCGAGCTGGTGCGGTCCGCGCTCGCTGGTGCCGGGCTCGACGCTTACATGGAGTTTGTTACCACGACGGGTGAGGCGGGACGCTCCAAACAATTCCCCGATGTGTACGAGCTGGCGCTGCAACGCCTGGAGGAACGCCACGGGCACAAGTTTGAGCGCACATGGGTGTTTGAGGACGCCGTCTTTGGCCTAAAGAGCTCTGGGGTCGCCGGCTTTAAGCGTGTAGGCATCTATGACCCGCATGGCCGTATGGAGCGCGACGAGGTTCGCGACAACTGCGATATCTTTATCGACAGCTATGAAGACCTGGATCTGACCCGCGTGCTTTCGTTTGAGGGATAGGCGAGGGCTGTGGCTTGCAAGGTATTAGTGGTCTGCGGCTCGCCCGTGGTGGCGAGCGCGGATCTGTTGCGTAAGTTAGCAGGGGAGTGCGACCACGTTGTAGCCGTGGACCGCGGGCTCGACGCGCTGCTGGGCGCCGGTCTGGGCTGCGACGTTTATGTGGGGGATGCCGACACGGTGAGCGACGCAGGTCGCGCGCTGGTCGATGCCGCCACCGACTTTGAAGTTGAGCGCCACGACCCGTACAAGGACTATACCGATCTGGCGCTGGCGCTCGATTCCGCCCGCCGTCGCTGGCCGGGTGCCGAAGTGGTTGCGACCTGCGCCACCGGCGGCCGCCCCGACATGGCACTGTCTGTACTGGGCCTGCTCGCGGGCTACGAGGGTGCCCCCGTCTGGATCGTCGAGGACAAGGTGGTCGCCCGCATTCTTCACGCAGATGAATCGTGGACCATCGAAGGCGCTGAGGGCAAAACGTTTTCCATTATTGCTATAGCCCCCAACACCCAGGTAAGCGAACACGGCCTAGAATGGGAACTGGAACACGCCTTCTTGGGCTTACTAGCCGACACTGGTATCAGCAACATCGTAAGAAAAACAGCAACGATAACCGTCCACCAGGGAACGGCAATCGCCTACCTTTACAAGTAGGGTGACGGCCCGTGAGGGTTTTCCTGGGACGGAGCAGCAAACCCAAAAATTCCTCTTGCATCCCCAAAGACATTCCCCTATAGTATCTCCTCGTCACGGGGGCGTAGCTCAGCTGGGAGAGCGCTTGACTGGCAGTCAAGAGGTCAGGGGTTCGATCCCCCTCGTCTCCACCATCGTGAATGCAAGGCCACTCGAACGAGTGGCCTTTCTTATTTTCGAGCTCCCCAACAAGCTGCACGCCAAAAAGTTGTGCAATAACCTGCTAATTATTTAGATATGTTGTCCAACATTAACTAAATCGGTTCCTATCAAATACTTGTGCTAGGATAATTCGAGTCACATGAGTTCAACTGTGCCGCAGGTTCCATTAAACCTCAAAGCGCAGGGTCGATCAGCATCCGGCCGTAACGGCGGTGCCAGAAAAGCCACGAGCTCCAATAAAGTAGTCGTGCATTTTTGTTTGATTAAGCTTTCATTTGATTTAGTCGCATTCAAACAAATTGTTTGCATGGCAAAACGCAGCAGTCCTCAGCTGTTTGCGTGCGGTTCAGTTTTTTACTTGCTTGACTGGTTCGCACGCAGCCAGCTGAGGTTGTAGGTTAATTTGTTATACACGCCTGCAATCTCAGCGCTGCTTTTATACATACCGTTCACGGTGGGGCAGAGCCACGTGCTTGTCTAACTGGGCTCAGGGTTTGAATATGGAGCGCCTTCGCGCACAAGCGCCCTGGCGTAGCCATACCCAAACCCCGTGAGCCATACGTAAGACAGCAAGGGGGTGGTGCTCGTGTGGTATGTGATCCAAGTCACTAACGGTCGCGAAGACGTTATGCGCGAGCGCATCGAGCGCATGGTGCCGGCTGGCGTCATGCAGGAGCTCTTTTATCCCCAATATCAAACCGAGATCAAGCTACACCGCGAATGGGTCAGCACGACCAAGCCGCTCTTTCCCGGTTATCTCATTTGCGATACGGCGGATCCGCGCACCGTGCAACAGTATTTGCTGCGCATGGACGACTTTGCCCGGGTGCTTTCCCAGGACGGTCGGTTTGTGCCGCTGGCAAAAGAAGAGACCCAGCTCATTGGCAGCTTTACCAATAGGGGAGACCGCGTGGTGCCCATGAGCGAGGCTCTAAATGATGGAGACCAGGTCGTAGTAACGGCAGGCCCGCTGCTGGGGCACGAGGCCCTTATCAAAACCATTAACAGACGCAAGAGCACTGCCTTTTTGGAGCTCGACTTGTGCGGCCGACGCGTAACCACCCGCGTTGGCCTTGCGGTGCTTTCAAAAGAGCAGCGCGTTATGCGCAATCACAGAAGAGCGATCGCCTAGCTGCAAGCTCTCAAGCGGACGACCGAAGGCAAAAAGTATCAGGGGAGGGGCTCTTGGAGCCTACGATGATGACCATGGCACAGGGCGCGCGGGAGACGCGCACGGCCGCCACGGCGAATTCCGTTACTGCCGCAGCCGGTGCTGCGGGGGATTACCTTACAAACGAAGAAGCGTACAAGATGCTGCGCGGTGCCAACTCCGGCGTGAAGCCCGAGCTTGGGCACAGGCTCTACCGCGTTGTTAAGCGTACGGTGGACATTGTCGCCGCCGGCGGAGCCCTGGTGTTGCTCTTTATTCCCGGGGTAATTCTGAGCGTGGTCATTTGCATAAAGAGCCCGGGCGCCAGCCCCCTATATTCACAGTGGCGCGTGGGCCGCGTGCGCAAAGACGGCACGTTCTACCTGTTTAAGATCTACAAGTTCCGCAGCATGGTTCCCAACGCAGACCAAATGCTCAAGGACTTGCAGGCCCAAAACGAGGCCACTGGCCCCATGTTTAAAATGAAGCACGACCCGCGCATTATTCCCGGTGTGGGTAACTTCATTCGCAAGCACAGCATCGACGAGCTGCCCCAGCTCATCAACGTGTTCTTGGGCCAAATGAACCTCATTGGCCCGCGCCCCGGCCTGCCGCGCGAGGTTGCCCTGTACAGCGAGCACGACATGAAGCGCCTGGCGGTAAAACCCGGCTGCAGCGGTCCTTGGCAGGTAATGGGCCGCAGCTACCTGGGCTTCAAAGAAATGGTTGAGCTGGATCTTCGCTATATAGAGAATCGCAGCCTGCGCCAGGACCTGCGGTTGATATTCGGCACGCTGAAGACGATGTTCTCTGGGGAAGGTGCCGTGTAGCATGCGCATCGCCATGATAGGCCAAAAGAGAACGGGTTCGCGCGAGGGCGGCGTAGAAGTGGTGGTAGGCGAGCTTGCTCGCCGTATGGCAGACCTTGGTCACCAAGTAACCTGCTACGACCGTATGGGCGAAGGAGCTCCTTCCGAGCCCTACGAGAAGGATGGCTACCGCATCGTTCCCGTAAAGGCTCTGGACATCAAGGGGCTTTCTGCGCTCACGAGCAGCTTTGCCGCAACAAGGGCCGCCATCAAAGACGGGGCAGACGTAATTCACTATCACGCAGAGGGGCCGTGTGTCCCCCTTCGTTTTGCGCGTTCCGCGGACATCAGGACCGTGGCAACGATCCACGGCCTGGACTGGCAGCGTGCAAAATGGGGCGGCTTGGCTTCCAAGTACATCAAGTTCGGCGAGGCGACGGCGGCCAAGTGCGCGGATGCGCTCATCGTGCTTTCCCGGGGCAATCAGGAGTACTTCAAGGAGGCTTACGGCCGCGAGGCTACGCTCATTCCCAACGGCATCACTCCCGAGGCGGATCTTCCCGCGAAGGAGATCTCCGAGCGCTTGGGGCTCACCCAGGGCTCCTATGTCCTCTACCTCGGTCGCATTGTGCCCGAGAAGCGACCGGAACTGTTGGTGGAGGCGTACAAGCAGGTAAAGACGGATAAGCGCCTGGTTATCGCGGGCGACTCCTCCGATACGGACGACTACGCCGTGGCGCTCAAAGAGGCTGCCGCGTCCGACCCCCGCGCGCTCTTTACCGGCCACGTTGAGGGCAACCTGCTCTCCGAGCTGTACTCCAACGCGTATTGCTACGCGCTCCCCTCCGACGTTGAGGGCCTGCCCATGAGCTTGCTGGAGGCCATGTCTCACGGTGCGGCATGCGTTACCTCGGATATTCCCGAGTGCGCGGATGTTCTGCAGGGTTGCGGGCTCACGTTCCCACACGGAGACGCGGGGGCGCTGCGCGACGTGCTTGAAGGCCTGATAGCGGATTCTGCCCAAGCGGAGAGGCTGGGCGCCATGGCACGTGACCGCGCGATTAATGGCTATGACTGGAACAGCGTCGTCCAAAGGACGCTTGCTTTGTATGAGGGTGTTGCGCAATGAAGATCCTTCTTGTAAATAAGTTTCATTGGCGCAAGGGTGGAAGCGAGACGTACTACTTTGCTCTTGCCGATGGTCTTCGCGCTCTTGGGCATGAAGTTGCCTTCTTCAGCATGGAGGATGAGCGTAATGAGCCGACTGAGTGGTCGCGTTACTTTGTAACGAATCGCGACTATAACGGACCGAGCTCTATTGTCGATAAGGCGAAGGCCGCGCAGGCACTTGTGTATTCCAAAGAGGCGCGCGAGAAGTTCGATGCGCTGTGCCGTGAATTCCAGCCCGATGTAATCCATCTCAATCTCACTCATAGGCAGATTACGTTTTCCATCTTGGACGCTCCTTGGCTAAAGCAGCATCCAACGCCGGTTGTGTATACCTCGCACGACTTGATTCTTGCTTGCCCGAGCTATCTTATGCTTGATTCCGAGGGCAACGTTTGCGATTCGTGTCTCGGGGGTCATTTTGGCAATTGCCTTAAGAAGAAGTGCGTAAAGGGTTCGATCGCAAAAAGCGCGTTAGCGGTGGCTGAGGCGGAGTGGCTTAAACGGCACAAAACCTATTCACGTCTCGATCGCATCATCTGCCCGAGTGAGTTCATGCGGAACAAGTTTATTGAAGCGGGGCTTCCCGAGCGTCAGCTTGTCCTCATGCGGAATTTCCTGAATCCCGATTCGATGTCACGGGAAGTTGCCAACCAAAATAATGAAGATCCCTACATGCTGTATCTGGGACGCCTTTCTCGCGAGAAAGGCGTGTTAACGCTCGTGCATGCTTTTGAGAAGGCGGCACCGGTGATCCCTGATTGGCGTCTTGTTATTGCAGGCGATGGCCCTGAATGTGATGCTGTGAAGGTCAAAGTTTCCGCAATGCCAAACGAAATAAGCTCGAGGATTGAGCTGGTTGGATATAAAACCGGTGACGCCCTGCGCGGACTTGTGAATCGAGCCACTCTGGCGGCTGCGCCGTCAGAGTGGCTCGAGAACGCGCCATATGCGGTTCTCGAGGCACTCGCCGCGGGCAAGCCCGTTATCGGTACGAACATGGGCGGAATACCCGAGCTGGTACGTGAGGGTGAAACGGGCTTCCTGGCTGAAGCCCACGATGAGGCAGGACTCGCAGATGCAATCCGTAGGGGTGCGGCGGTGGCCGCCGATCCTGCGGCTTACGCCGCGATGAGCGCGCATTGCCGTTCATTCGTGGCAGAGAACTGTAATCAAGAGAAATACATCCGGAATCTCGTCTCCCTGTATCAAGAACTAATTGACCGGAAGGTGGTGGCCTAACCCATGGCCGAGAAGAAACTCAACGGAACCGTAATCGTAACGTACCGCTGCAACGCGCGCTGCACCATGTGCAACCGCTACAAGGCTCCCAGCCGTCCGGAGGAGGAGCTCTCCCTCGACGTGATCAAGAAGCTCCCGCGCATGTACTTCACCAACATCACCGGTGGCGAGCCCTTCATCAGGACCGACCTTGCGGATATCGTGCGCGAGCTGTACAAGAAGTCCGACCGCATCGTCATCTCCACCAACGGCTTCTTCACCGACCGCATCATCGCCCTTGCCGAGGAATTCCCCCAGGTGGGAATCCGCATCTCCATCGAGGGTCTGCAGCAGACCAACGATGAGATCCGCGGTCTCCAGAACGGCTTCAACCGCGGCTACGAGACGCTCAAGAAGCTCGTGGAAATGAAGCACCCGGACGTGGGCTTTGGCATGACGGTGCAGGATCGCAACGCTGCGGACTTGGTGCCGCTGTACAAGCTTTCCGACGAGCTCGGCATGGAGTTCGCCACCGCCAGCCTGCACAACAGCTTCTACTTTGTCGAGGCGAAGAACATCATCAAGGACCGTCCCATGGTGGCCCAGAACTTCGAGGACCTGGTAAACGAGCTCCTCAAGTCCAACGAGCCCAAGAAGTGGTTCCGCGCGTACTTCAACATGGGCCTCATCAACTACATCTATGGGCAGAAGCGCCTGCTCCCGTGCGATATGGCGTTCGACACGTTCTTCATCGACCCCTACGGCGACGTCATGCCCTGCAACGGCACCAAGGAGAAGCTCGTTATGGGCAACCTTAACGACGAGTCTTGGGATGAGCTGTGGGAGAGCGCCCAGGCCGAGAAAGTGCGCAGTTGCGTGCGCCACTGCGACCGCAACTGCTGGATGATCGGCTCCGTGTCTCCTGCCATGCACAAGTACATCTGGAAACCCGCGTCGTGGGTGCTGGCGCACAAGCTCAAGCCCGGCAAGAAGTTCGACATGCACGAGCTCCCCATCGTGCGCGACTACGAGTCGGGCAAGGTGACGAAGGAGGAGCTGGACGCTCTTTCCACCTGCGACATGCACGCCGCGATCAACGACGGCCTTTCCGACGCAAGCCGAGCCGACGCGCACGTGTACGAGACTGAGGAGGCGCTGTAGTGCAGCCGGGTGGAAAAATCGAATGCAAAAATTCAGAAATAGCGGTTGCTCGATATCAATCGGAGGAAACACGTGAAAGTATCCTGCATAACCAGGCACGCAATCTCTAATTATGGCTCCCTGCTCCAGGCATATGCGACACAACGAGCGGTAGAGAGCTTGGGGCATGAGTTCGAGATTATGGACTATGTACCTGCTTGTGAGGACGTATCCCGGCAGGTGAGGACGCTTCTTTCGACAAAGCCGTCCTGGAACGGGAACCCGTTGAAGAAGTCTGTCTACAGACTTCTGATGGAGCCTGAGACAAGGGTGGCGGGCAAGCGGTTTGCGCGTGAGCGTTCCCAGCTGCTTAAGATGAGCCCTCACTATGCATCCCTGGAGGAGCTGAAGGCTAATCCGCCCAAGGCCGATGTCTATATGACTGGAAGCGATCAGGTGTGGGGTCCCATCAGCTCGGGCGCATACGACCTGTCATACGCGCTTGAGTTTGCTCCCGAGGGCGTAAGGCGCATCTCATATGCGGCAAGCTTTGGTAAGAAGAATATCCCGGATAGCGTGCGCCCCAGGTTTCTCGAGGACCTTCGAGCATATGAGGCCGTGTTCGTACGCGAGGATGCCGCGCGCGAGCAGCTTGCCTCGTGGGGCATAGAGGCCGGACAGGTTGTCGATCCCACGCTGCTGCTTGATGGCGAGGCGTGGAGAAGGATGGCGGCACCTGCCCCGAAGGGCGAATACATCCTCGTCTACCAGATTCACAGCGACCCGACGGTGGGGCAGTACGCCGTGAAGGTTGCCAAAAAGCTTGGCTTGCCCCTGATACGGATCTCCGCAAGCCTGCACCAGGCCTCACGCGAGGGCAAGTTCAAGTGGCTGCCGACGCTTGCTGAGTTTCTCTCGTATGTCGACAACGCAGCATGCCTAGTCACGGACTCGTTCCACGGTACGGCTTTTGCCATAAATCTCAATACGCCGCTGGTAGAAGTGCTGCCCAAGAACGGAACCTCGAGCAGGAACGTGAGTATTCTGCGACTCACGGACCTCACGGACAGAGTGCTTCAGAATCTAGATGATGTCGAGTTAGCATCCAAGCAGATTGACTTTGGTCGGGTCAACGATGTGATGGGTGCGGAGAGGGAGAAGTCCCTAGCGCAGCTCAAGAGCATGATTGAGGAGTAGGGCATTGTCAAACGTTGGCACTAGGACGGTATGCAAGAAGGATATGTGCGCTGGCTGTATGGCCTGCGTCGATTCATGCCGACATGGAGCGATTGCCATTGAGGATACGATTGAGGCGTATAACGCCCGTATTGATCCTACAAGGTGCGTGGGATGTGGACTGTGCGAGAAAACGTGTCCCCAGATGGTATCCCCATCTTCGTTGCGTCCTCTCGAGTGGCTACAGGGGTGGGCGAAAGATACATCGCTCAGAATGTCATCTTCGTCCGGGGGTCTGGCTACGGCCATCTCGGAGGCGTTTGTGGCGTCAAATGGATTAGTGTGTTCATGTGCACAGGAGGGCGGTGAGTTCCGGTTCCACCTCACTTCTGATGCGGATTACTTGAGGAGGGCCCAAGGCTCCAAATACGTCAAAAGCAATCCGCTTGGTGCGTACCGCGAGGTTAGGGAGGCCCTGCAAGGTGGTCAAAGGGTTCTCTTTATCGGCCTTCCTTGTCAGGTTGCTGCGATGCGTAACTTCGTTGGAAGCCGTTTAGCCGATTCCCTTTACACCATCGACCTTATCTGTCATGGTTCACCGTCCCCCAAGGTCCTGAGCCGATTCTTGGAAGAGATAGGTAACAACCTGTCTAATGAGCTGATACTGGACTTTCGAAAGAAAGTCCAGTTTCAGCTCCGCTATCGCGGAGCTGAAACTGTGGGTAGGACGGGTGTCCGCGATCGCTACTCGATTGCTTTCCTCTCGGGTTTACCGTATACGGAAGGCTGCTACTCCTGCCGCTACGCCAAGGGTGATCGTGTCTCCGATATTACGCTTGGCGATTCATGGGGTAGCGAGCTTTCTGATGAGGTCGCGAACGGGATATCCCTCGCACTTGTGCAGACAGACAAGGGTCGAGAACTGTTAGAAATGACGGACCTTGAGCTTTTGCCGGTTGATCCTGGTCTAGCTGTGGCCAACAATGAACAGCTTCAACGTCCTTCGACGAAGCCTATAGAAAGAAATACCTTTATGGACGGCTTTCGTAACGGGGTACGGGTTAACCGACTCGTTCTCAGGGCGAGGCCAAAAGACTGCGCCAAGTACTTGGTCAAGGATATACTGCTTGCACTGGGTTTGCTCAGGGGTTAACACATCGAGAGCGTTTGCTTTAGGCATTAATGATAAGGTAATCCATATGTTGAGTAATTCCAAGGTGCCAAAGTGCGTCGTATTAATGGCGTCATACAACGGCATCCCATTTATTTCAGAACAAATTGACAGCATTCTCTCGCAGGCTGAAGTTGACGTACGTCTTTTTGTCCGTGATGACGGGTCATCTGATGGTACTCGTGATCTTCTGCAGCGCTATGCAGATGAGGGCAGTCTGACTTTGTTAACAGGAGAAAACCTAGGACCTGCTTTAGGGTTTTTGACGTTGTTGCGGAATGCTCCCGAAGCTGATTACTATGCGTTTTCCGACCAAGATGATATTTGGGATAGCGATAAACTGATAACTGCGATTAAACAGCTTAAGAAGCAGGAGAATTTGGCTCTTTATCATTGCAATTCAAGACTTGTAGATTCAGCTGGTAATGAGATGGGCCGGTTAACCTATGGGCAACAAAGGTGCATATCTTATCGAGATAACGACCCTCTCAACCAGCTTTGCATTGGGTCACCTATGGGATGTACGCAAGTATTTGATAGGCGTATTTGGGAAGTTGTTTGCTTGCATGAGCTGCCCCATCCCGTCATCATGCATGATAAGCTGATAGCTAATCTATGCGTGCTGCTGGGTTATCGGATTGTTTTCGATGCTTCTCCTCATATGGGATATCGCCAGCATGGTCGTAATGTGGTCGGTGTGAGTACTGATTTACCATCTAAAGTGATTGAGAAAATCAATAGTTTTTGTCATCCGCGAGAGATTACTCTTGCAAAGCAAGTTACTGGACTTCTTTCAACTTATTCCGACTGCATTCTTCCTCCAGAGCGTGCTCTTGGAGAGTTGGTATCGAAAATGGACGCTTCTTTCATGGCTAGGTGCAGGGTTTCTTTCTCTTCGAGGCTGAATTTCGGCAGTCTACAAGAGGGCCTTTTCAATAGATCTCTCCTCTTGTTTGGGAAGCGATGATATGAGTAAAAGCATCCCCAAACCGCACAATAGTGGGTACGTCCTAGCGCTTGCCTTTTGCGACTATCTCAAGGACAAGACCGGCACCCCAAAGGCTATTATGGCGAGTCAGCAGGCCATGGCGTCGCACGGCATAAGTTACGTCTATCTCCACTCGGTTAAGAAGACCCTGTTCAGGGACGACCAGATGCTATTTTGCGAATTCGGGGTTACGGTCGACGGGGTGGAGGCTGGTGTTTTCAGTATTGCCCAGGTGTGCGAGGCCCTTTGCAGCTGGCAAAAAAGCGGCTTCAGCCTTCTTGAGCTTCATATCCACCACCTTCTGTACGTGAGCCTTGAGAAAGTCTCCGAACTGCTAAAAGTTACAGGCAAAACACCGGTCAGGGCCTTTCTCCACGACTATTACCTGTGTTGTACAAGCTATAACCTCCAAAATAGGAGCGGCTTTTGTGACAGCTCAAGGCTCGGCGACGCTCCCTGCGAGAAATGCCCCCACTTCAGTAACAGCCTTCGTGTGGAGTCGAAGATCCAAGGGCTGTTTGACTCCATCAAAAATCTCCGTTTTGTTGCACCTTCGACCTATACGAAGAATCGGTTTCTCTCATTCAGGCCCCAATACGAGGGCCTTGTTGATGTAATACCGCACCAAAAGCTGCTTGGAGAGTATCTGGGCAACAGACGTCCTCTGAACGCAGGGGAGCGCATCAGGGTTGCCTTTCTGGGGATGCCGAGGAAGACAAAGGGCTGGGAGACCTGGCTTCGCCTCGTATCTGCGGTCGATGAACAAGAGTACGAGTTCTTCGTCTTCAACAGCTCGAACGATATGTATCCAGGGATGAACAAGCGGTTTGTCGAATTTGATGAGAAGCACCCAAATGCCATGACCGACTCTCTCAGGGAGTGCGAGATTGCCATCGTTGTCATGTGGCCATCTTGTCCAGAGACCTATAGCTACACCTGTATGGAATCTTACTCCGCAAACGCTTATACGATTTCGAGTGCATGTGCAGGCAATGTCGCCGACTTTGTCGTTGAGCATGGGTCCGGTTTGGTGCTGAATAACGAGGAGGAGCTAATCGGGCTGTTTAGGGATAAGAGCCGGCTTATCAGGGAGGTCAATCGTTTCAGGAGCGGAAAGCCTGGTCCGCTCGATCTTGTCGATTCAGATGAGATCGTAGACCTGCTTCCATGCTCCTCGGTAGGTCTCAACACGGGAGTTCACATGCACACGAGGCTGATTGAACGTGTGCTGCTGGAGGTACTCAATGCAAGATCATAGGCATGCGAGGCTCGTTATAAATAAAGCGGAGGAGCGGGCTGGTCGAAGAGGTCGTTGGTATCTCCCTAATAAGCAAGGCGTTCTAACCGTTTGCATGGGTGACCTGGCGGATGCGACGATCGTTATAGGTATCTTGGCGCAGGTTTTCTTCCTTGAGTACTATGGTCTGGGGCGATACCTCAACTGGGTAATTACCGGCATGATTTGCGTGAGGGCGCTCTTCTCCGGATGGAAATATAGCGGTAGAGCGCTACTACTTGGGCTGATTACCGTTGCAGGGTGGCTGTCTGGTGCCCTCTTGGGTGGCAATATGGAAACGTTTAGGGCGAATATTTTGCTGCTCCTCTACCCGTTTGTCTATACGCTTTACTTCTTTCTTTTGGTCACTAACAAGAGGGATTTTCTTCTTGGACTCTTTGATGCAGGTTTTCCGGTCTTCAACGCCATATTGCTTCTCAATATGGCGATCATGTTTATCCAGTACTCTACCCATGGGATGATCGCTGCGACAACGAACGACATCAGTTACTTCGAGGACAATATCTCCGGCCTGTTCTCTTATGCGTCCGTCCATGCGGTGGCCCTTTACACTTCATTCGTCGTGCTCTACAACTTCGTCTGGATTAGGAGGCTTCGGGGTCCTCTCTGGCCATCCCTTGCCATCGCTTACAACGTCTGCCTTATCGTCCTGTCCTTCTATCTTGCGACACTCAACGATAATAAGGCGCTCTTCATAATCCTTCCTCTCGTTTTAGTGATGTTCTGGCTTATTTCAGTCATGAGAGGAGAAGCGGATGTTTCGGGTCCCTTCTTTTGGCTTGTCGCCTTGTATTTTATCCTGACAATTGCATACGCCTTGGTGCCTGCGTTCCAGATCCTCGTGGATACGCAAGTGTTTGGTCTGTTCGATATGGTTGGCAGTTCAGCTTCCGTCGGTACTGCTGCCGACGGCAGTAACGAGAGGATTGCTATCATCGGCTTCGCTCTCTTGAGACCGGCTACATGGAGTCTCGGAGAGGGTCTTGGAGCCTCAAGCTTCTACGCGTCCGGGTTCATGTCGTTTAACCACTTTGGTCAAGCGGATATGGGGTCTTTCTTGATTCTCATGGGGGTTTGGGAGACGGCAGCGTATGTAGCGTTTTTCCACTCCGTGGTTAGTGAGTTTATGGAGCAGGAAAAAGGATCTAATGGCCGGATTGTTCGTTTGCTCCTTTTGCTAACAATTCTTATTACCTTTCTGTATACGCAGTGCTTTACAAGGGTGAACTGCTGCTTGTGCCTACTGCTGCTCTGTGGAGCGCTGGCTTGGTCGTGGAATTCCTCGGCTGCAGACTATTTGATTATTGATAGAGACGAAGAACAGGTTTGAACATGAAAATAGGCATTTCCACATTTACGCATGGGGACAACTATGGGCAGAGGCTCCAGAACCTTGCTGTCCAAGAAACTCTCAAACTCTCGGGTGCAGATGTCCTTACGTTCAGACAGAAGGACTCGAGATCTGCCAAATACAAGCTCAAGTCTTTGGCTTCGCTCATTCCAAAGGGGCTTGCCGTTGCCCACATCCAGAGGCATCGTTCGTTTGAGGATTTCAATTCCCGTAACATTTCCTTTAGCCGGGAGGTTATATCTGATTCCAACCCTCCACGTGACATTAAATCCTATGACTTTTTCGTTGCTGGGAGCGACCAAGTTTGGTCTCCGTATTCCCCTGACGCTAACTCCACTATGTTTCTCACGTTTTCGCCAAGAGAAAAGCGCATTGCTTTTTCGCCAAGCTTGGCAGCTCCGACGATTCCCGAGGAGAAGCGTGAGCTGTTCCACGGCTATTTCGACGGGTTTGATAGGCTGTCCGTTCGTGAGCAGAAGAGCGCCGAGCTTATAAACAGTCTGTACGGCTTAAAGGCCGAGGTGTTGATTGACCCAACACTGATGTTTGACGGCTCCTGGTGGGAAAGGTATGAAAAAGAGCCGCACTGCGGGCTTCCAAATGATTATGTATTGACGTACTTCCTCGGGAGTGCAGCTTACGAAGAGAGGGTTGCCGAAATCTGTGATTCACTTAGCTGCAAGAGGGTCGATTTACTAGGGGATGCGCGCTACTACGCCCTCGGGCCTTCAGAGTTCCTCTATGCCGTCCGTCACGCAAAGCTTGTAGCGACAGATTCATATCACGGATCAATTTTCTCGATCTTGTTCGGGAAGCCGCTGATTTATTGCCCTCGTGAGTCCACTGGTCCAGACATGAGCAGCCGATTCGACACGCTAGCCAGCGAGCTGGGTGTTTCTTTCGTTGAGCGGTCAATTCTTTCCGTATGTAATTCGGAACTGCTCGAGAGTGACTATTCAAAGGCGTATGACAGGTTGGCAGCTCAGAGGAAGATCGTTGTTGAATTCCTCGATAGATGTGGATTGAGCATTCCCTCGGAGGCCGCCCGTGGCTAGCCAGCGTAAGGCGGGCGCCCTCCTCGGCTACGCCAACATCCTCGCAAAGAACCTCGTCAACCTCGTCTACACGCCGATGCTACTGTCCTACGTGGGGCAGGCGGACTACGGCGTCTTCCAGAGCTCGAACTCCTTTGTCTTCTCGCTGACGCTCCTGTCCTTCGGCTTCTCCGAGGCCTACGTGCGCTTCTACACGCAGACGGTGGCGCACGGCGGCGAGCGCGACATCCGGCACCTGAACGGCATGTACCTCACGCTTTACGTCGCCGTCACAGCCGCGGCGGTCGCCCTCGGCATGGGCTTCTCCGCAAACGCCGGCGCGGTGTTCTCGGCCGGGTTCACCGAGGCGCAGGTCTCGCTCGCCCGGGAGCTGCTCGCCATCATGACGCTCAACGTCGCCTCGACGTTGTTCACCGTCGTGTTCAATTCCTACATCACGGCGCACGAGCGCTTCGTCTACCAGCAGACCAGGCAGCTCGTCACCACGCTTGCGACGCCGCTGTGCGCCTGGGCCCTGCTGGCCGCCGGTATGGGGCCCGTGGGCGTTGCCCTAGCACAGCTCGCGGTGAACCTCGTCCTGCTCGCCCTCAACGCGCGCTACGCCATCGTCGTGCTGGGCATGCGCTTCGAGCTCAGGGGTGCCGACTGGGGCGTCATGCGCGGCATCGCCGCCTTCAGTGCCTGGATCTTCGGTAACCAGGTCTGCGAGATGGTCAATCAGAGCGTGCCCAACATCATGCTGGGGGCCATCTCGGGCGCGACTGCGGTATCTCTGTTCGCGGTGGCCGTGAACATCCGCCAGGTCTTCTACTCGCTCTCCACCACGATGTCGAACGTCTTCATTCCGAAGGTCAACCGCATCGTCGCCACCTCGGACGACAACGCCGAGCTCACTCGCCTTATGACGCGCGTGGGCCGCTACCAGATGGTACTGTTTTGCTGGGTGTACGGAGGTTTCGCTATTCTCGGGAAGTTTTTCGTGACGAGGTGGGCGGGCCCGGGCTTCGCCGAGGCCTACTGGCTCGTGCTCGCCATGACGCTACCCGTCATGGTGCCCCTCTGTCAGAACGTCGGCATCGAGATCCAGAGGGCCAAGAACATGCACCACGCCAGGAGTCTCGTCTACCTTGCGATGGCGGTCGGGAACGTTGCCTTCACCGCCGCGGCCGCCCCGGCGCTGGGGCCGTGGGCCCCCGCGATCGCCTATGTCGTCAGCATCGTGCTCGGCAACGGACTGTGGATGAACTGGTACTACCAGAAGCGGGTCGGTCTCGACATGCTCTTTTTCTGGAAGCGGAACCTGCCGGTGCTGCTCGCCTGGGCTGCCGTCACCGTCGCCTGCCTCGCTGGCACGGCGGTCCTGCCCGTCAACGGATGGCCCGCGTTCCTCGAGTGGGGCGCCGTTTACAGCGCGCTTTTCGCCATAGCCCTTTGGCTCGCCGTCCTAACGAAGGACGAACGTATCGCGGTCGTCTCTCGTCTCCCGTTCCTTAGATAGGGTCCATCATGAATGATTCCGAGAAATCCCCGAGGGTCGTCTCGCTTGGCGACCGTTGCTGCGGCTGCGGCGCGTGCGCTGCCCGCTGCCCCAAGTCATGCATCTCCATGGAACCCGATGATTGTGGCTTCCTACACCCCACCGTCGACGCCTCCGGGTGCGTAGGCTGCGGGGCGTGCGACGCCGTATGCCCGGCGCTCAACGCCCCTGGGGAGGACGGGTGCGAGTTCGCCCTCTGGGCGAAGGCTCATGACGTCGGCTTGCTCGATAGATCGTCGTCGGGCGGCGTGTTCGGTCTACTCGCCGGTGACGCTCTCTCGCGCGGCGGTGTTGTGGCGGGCGCCGCGTGGACGGACGGTTGCCGCGAGCTTCGTCACGTGCTCGTGGAGGACAGGCCGGCGCTCGGCGCCGTTATGCGCTCGAAATACGTTCAGAGCGCGGTTGGCCGCGGCGTCTTCGAGGGCGTCCGCGCTGCCCTGCGTGAAGGCAGGCCGGCGCTCTTTGCCGGTACTGCATGCCAGGTGGCTGGCATGCGCTCATACCTGGGGAAACTCGCCGACTCTGACCTCTTCCTCGGCGTCGACGTCATCTGCCACGGTGTTCCGTCTCCAGAGCTCTGGTCGCGCTGGGTCGACTACCGTGGTGAGGCCTTCGGGTCGGACGTCTGCGACGTCAATATGCGGAGTAAGACAACCGGATGGTTGTCTTACTCCGCTATGTACAAGCACATAGCGGAGAAAGACAACACCGGGGACACCGAGTCCCAGATATTCGGCAAAGACTGGTACATGAAAGCGTTTCTGGCCAATGCGAGCCTTCGTTCGTCCTGTCTGGCATGTCCAGCAAAGCGCTCCAGCGGCGCCGATATCACGCTCGGTGATTTCTGGGGGTTCCAGAATACCCATCCCGAGGTCGACAACTCCAAGGGCGTATCTGCCGTCCTATGCAATACCGAGAAGGGCGTGCGGGCATTCGAGGCTATTTCTGGACTTACTGCAAACGGTCCGGCGACGCTTGATGGGGTAATCGCGGGCAACCCTAGCCTCGTCCATTCTGTCACGCCTTATCCAAAGCGCGACGAGTTCTTGAACGACGTGTCTGCCGGGCTTTCCATCCCAGATCTCATGGACAAGTGGGATTTCCGTCCCACTCTCTGGCAGCGTGTCCGCGGCAAGCTTGGTGGTATTAAACGACGACTAAAGAGACTCGTTGGAAGGAGAGCCTAGATGGCCAAGGATCGCTACCTTCAAGCTCTTCGTGGGCTTGCGATTTCCGCAGTGGTGCTTATCCACTGTCTTCCTCAATGTGCCGCGTCGGTCGCCATTCGCCCATTCCTCAACTTTTCTGTTGCGTTGTTCTTGTTTTTATCCGGTGTTCTTACCGACGAGCGCAAATTTAATGCGGGGGGGGTCTTCGACGCCGCATTAGCAAGGTTGCCGGACCTTATGCGTTCTGGAGCGTTATCTATCTTGCGGCGTTTCCCGCCCTTCATGGGCGTCTGGGTTTCTGGCGTTCGCCGTGGGCTCCGTATCGGCTCAGATGTACTATCTATTGGTCCATTCACAGCTTGTGCTGCTTACTCCGGTACTGTTCAGGCTCCTTTCACGGTATAGGTTCTTTGTCTATTGTGTGACACCGGCTTGCTTGCTTCTAAGGGAGCTCGCTGCCGTTGCCGGTATCGCATTGCCTCTAATACAGGTTTTCTGCCCCATGTGGCTCATCTTTTATGTTTTCGGTCTCGACTGGAGGCGTTGGGCTGCGCTCATTGAAGGACGAACCACTCAGCTTGTTGCAGTGCTCTTTATATTTTTAATAATTCAGGAGGTCGCAGGCTTCTGGTGGTATTTGACTGGCGATTTCAATATGGCCACAACTCAGCTTAAGCTCGGTTCTGCCGCGACCTCTTTAGCTGTGATCGCGCTTCTTATGGCGGTTCCGGGATCATTCAAGTCGCGATTATCTTCTACTTTGCTTGTTGACCTTGGGAACGCCTCTTTTGGAATCTACCTCTGCCATATACTTGTTCTCAAGGCCGTTTGGAAACTGCTTGGATTATTCGTCATTCCACTTGGTGTTTCGACATTTGCTGTTTGGGCGCTAACTCTTGCCGGATCTTATTCGCTTGTATCACTTTGCGGTCGTTATTTGCCCGAACGAATTCACATCATTGTGGGATTATAAATTGATTTTCGATACTGGCGCTTTTCATAGCGTTGAAGCAAAGTGAGTCCATTACCAACATTTGGCACGCGATCATCGGTGAAGATACCGGACTTCCTGTTTTCGAACGAGAAGATGACTTTTTACTCAAAATGGCTGATTGGATTAACCAACCTGAAATAACCGGAATCAATCTCCCTTGGTCGAGCATTGAAAAATGGAAGGGGCAATTCAGGTAGCCATATTCCGCAGTCATTACCTTGCATATTTCGTTAAGAATGAGGGGGTTTAGCAAAATAGGATACCCAAGTCTTATTTATCACTCGATCTAAAGCGCATTTCGATTGTAGAGGACAGATTAAATGAAAGGCATCATCCTCGCGGGCGGGTCCGGCACGCGCCTGTACCCCCTCACGCTCGTGACCTCCAAGCAGCTGCTTCCGGTCTACGACAAGCCCATGATCTACTACCCGCTGTCCACCCTCATGCTGGCGGGCATCCGGGACATCCTGGTCATCTCCACGCCGACCGACCTGCCTAACTTCGAGCGCCTGCTCGGGGATGGCTCGCGCTACGGCGTGAACCTCTCCTACGCCGAGCAGCCGAGCCCCGACGGCCTGGCACAGGCCTTCACCATCGGCGAGGACTTCATCGCCGGCGAGCCGTGCGCGCTCGTGCTCGGCGACAACATCTTCTACGGCAACGGCCTGTCGCGCCACCTGGCGCGCGCCGTGCAGAACGCCGAGTCGGGCCGCGCCACGGTCTTCGGCTACCACGTGGACGACCCCGAGCGCTTCGGCGTCGTGGAGTTCGACGGCGAGGGGAGGGCCGTCTCCATCGAGGAGAAGCCTGCCGAGCCCAAGAGCTCCTACGCCGTCACCGGACTCTACTTCTACCCGGGCGACGTGGCCGCCAAGGCGCATAAGGTGCAGCCCTCCGCGCGCGGCGAGCTGGAGATCACCGACCTCAACCGGATGTACCTGGAGGAGGGGACGCTCTCCGTCGTGACCCTCGGCCGCGGCTACGCGTGGCTGGACACCGGCACCATGGAGAGCCTGCACGAGGCGGCGGAGTTCGTCCGCGCCGTGGAGCACTCCCAGGACCTGCCCGTGTCCGTCCCCGAGGAGATCGCCTGGGAGAACGGCTGGATCACGACAGCCGAGCTGGAGGAGGACGCGAAGGCCTACGGCAAGTCTGTCTACGGCCAGCACCTGAAGAAGGTCGCCGCCGGCGAGATCGTCAACAGCCCGCGCGAGTACTAGGAGGAACCCCTCATGTCTGAGATCTTCGAACCCAAGAACATCATCGTCACGGGCGGCTGCGGATTCATCGGCAGCAACTTCGTCCACTACGTGGTGAAGAATCACCCGGGCGTCCACGTCACCGTCCTGGACAAGCTGACCTACGCCGGCAACCCCGAGAACATCGCCGGGCTGCCCTCCGACCGCGTGGAGCTCGTCGTGGGCGACATCTGCGACGCCGGACTGCTGGACCGCATCGTCCCGGGCCACGACGCCATCGTGCACTACGCCGCCGAGAGCCACAACGACAACTCCATCGCAGACCCGGAGCCCTTCCTGCGCACCAACGTCGAGGGCACCTTCCGCCTGCTGGAGGCCGTCCGCAAAT
>CAUBMI010000027.1 GCA_958436995.1 uncultured Collinsella sp. | reverse complement strand
GTCACGCTGGAATCGACGCCGCCGCTCATGGCGACGAGCACGCGCTTGTTGTGCATGGGGAGGTTCTCCTTGGTGGCATGTGGCCAAAAAAGAAAAGCGGCGCGGGAGGCTGGTTCCGCGCCGCAGACATTGTAGCAAGTTCGGGCGTCCTGTGGGACACCCTGTTGGGATGAGCTCAGGCTGCCAGAAGAGAGGGGGGGTGGCGTGCCTTGGACTCGTTCTAGGAACGAGAGCTCTAGTCCTGGAAGAGTGCCGTGGACAGGTAGCGCTCGCCGGTGTCGGCGAGCAGCGCCACGATGGTCTTGCCCTCGTTCTCGGGGCGCTTGGCCAGCTGCAGTGCGGCCCACACGGCGGCGCCGGACGAAATGCCCACGAGCACGCCCTCCTTGTGGCCCACGGCGCGGCCGGTGGCAAAGGCGTCGTCGTTCTCGACGGGGATGATCTCGTCGTAGACCTGGGTGTCGAGGACGTCGGGCACAAAGCCGGCACCGATACCCTGGATCTTGTGCGGGCCGGCCTGGCCCTTAGAGAGCACCGGGGAGGTGGCGGGCTCGACGGCGACGACCTGAATCTCGGGGTTTTGCTCCTTGAGGAACTCGCCCACGCCGGTCACGGTGCCGCCGGTGCCGACGCCGGCGACGAAGATGTCGACCTTGCCGTCGGTGTCGTCCCAGATCTCGGGGCCGGTCGTGGCTTTGTGAATGGCCGGGTTCGCGGGGTTCACAAACTGGCCGGCGATGATGCTGTTGGGGGTCTCCTTCTGCAGCTCCTCGGCCTTGGCGATGGCGCCCTTCATGCCTTTGGAGCCGTCGGTGAGCACGAGCTGTGCGCCGTATGCCTGCATAAGCTTGCGGCGCTCGACGGACATGGTCTCGGGCATGGTGATGATCACCTTATAGCCGCGGGCCGCCGCCACCGAAGCGATGCCGACGCCGGTGTTGCCGCTCGTGGGCTCGATGATGGTGTAGTCGCCGCCACGCACGAGCTTGCCGGCCTTCTCGGCCTCGTCAATCATGTTTTTGGCGACGCGGTCTTTAACGGATCCGGCGGGGTTGAAGTATTCCAGTTTGACGAGCACGCGGGCCTTGAGGTCCTCGTCGGCCTCAAAGTGGGTGAGCTCCAGAAGCGGGGTGTGGCCGATAAGCTGATCGATGGACGTGTAAACATTGCTCATGGTGAACCTCCAAAGTGTTCAAATGACTGGATACCGTGTGGTTTTACGGTGTGTAGCAGCGAAACCCACAAACCTTATAGGTTGTTCGTTTTGCTGTTGGCAAGCATAGTAGACAGTAAAGCCTAGTAACGCAATAGGAAATAGAAGATTATTACGAGTCGATTAACCATCTTGACGGGAATAGGTATTTTCAAAACCAATTTTTCGGCTAGAATTTCTACGAATTAAAAGACCGAAAGGCAGCTATATATATGTTGGTTTCCACAAAGGGCAGATATGCCCTGCGCGTTATGGTCGACCTGGCCGAGCATCAGGCGGCCGGTCGCATCCCGCTCAAAGAGATCGCGGCGCGCCAGGGGATTTCGGAGAAGTACCTCGAGAATATTCTGGCTACGCTCGTGCGCGCCAACATGCTCTCGGGCATGCGCGGCAAGGGCGGCGGCTATGTGCTCACGCGCCCGCCCGAGCAGTACACGGTGGGCGAGATCTTGCGCCTGACCGAGGGCAGCCTGGCGCCGGTCGCCTGCCTGGATGGCGACTGCAAGGGTTGTTCGCGCTCTGACGAGTGCCCCACGCTCGACGTGTGGAAGAACCTGGACAAGCTCATCAACGACTACCTCGACGGTGTGACGCTTGATCAACTTGTCGCTCCCAACGAAGGCTACGACTACGTGATCTAGCCCACCTGCCATTTGGGGACGGGGTGGAAATGGCAGATTCTCTCGCCCTTTGAGACTTGGCAAATAAGAAGGCCGCCCATTTTTGCGATGGGCGGCCTTCGTTTTGGGCTGTTGAGACGGGCGCGGCCGGAATGGCCGTTTTAGCCCTCGGCGATGCTGTCGAGGATGCTGCGCATGATGGACACCAGGATGCTGCCCATAAAGGCCGATCCAAAGCTGGCGATGGAGATACCCGCGCCCAGCAGATTGACCGACAGATAGCTGGCCAGCTCGAGCATAAAGCTGTTGACTACGAGCTGAAAAATACCCAGCGTAATGATCGTGAGCGGCAGCGAGATAACCGTCAGGAACGGCTTGACGAGCGAATCGACGATGTTCAGGAACAGTCCCACGAAGGCGAAACAGACCCAGGCCTCGGCAAAACCGAAGGGCTGGATGCCGGGGACGAGGAACGTGGCAATCGCGATGGCGATCGAGGTAAAGAGCCAGTTAAGCATAAAGCGCATGGTGTGAATCCTTTCTTGCGCAGGGTGCGTCGGTGTCGCGTGAAGCGGTTTGCTGCGGCAGCTTGGACGGCCGCTCGGGTGTACCGCCTTGTTCGGCCGCCCATTGTCTCAGATATTCGTGGAGCTTACGTGCGCATTCGGTTTCAAAACGGCGTTCATCCTGAAAAACGCGCCGCTGGCAGAGAGTCTTGTCGCTTTAGTTTGGTGGTGTGCTACACTGCTACGGGCAAAAGCCACAGGCGTTGCCCTATTGCATAGAACGGGCGAACGATGCCCGATGTCAGTATCAACTTCGATGCCTTATGGCGGGTTTGGCGGTGATCGATGAATATCGAGAACATGTTTGACAAGCCTGATGTCAAGCAGCTGGTCCACGCATTTAGTCTTTTGGATGACGAGAAGGATATCCAGGCGTTTTTGACCGATATCTGCACGCCGCGCGAGATCTGCGATCTTTCGCAACGTCTGCAGGTTGCGCGTTATCTGGATGAGGGCGAGCCTTATGTTGAGGTTCAGGCCCGCACCGGCGCTTCGTCCACTACGGTGAGCCGTGTGTCCAAGGCACTCAACGGCGAGTACGGCGGCTATCGCAAGATCCTCATCAAGCTGGAGGATGGCGAGTAGGCCAGCGGCAACAAACGAATTGCGCAGAACCGTCCCTTCGGGGGCGGTTTTTTGATCCTTTGGGGACGGAGGAAAACGGATCACTGGGTCAGACTGACCTCCTCGGTGATCCATTTTCCTCTGTCTCCAAGGGGTCAAATCTGTTGGCGTGGGGCAAATCTGTCCGCGCGGGCGGGTAGGATGGAAGCATTGAATATTGCGAACGGTTTGAGTGGAGGACCATGCCTGTTCGAATCTATACCACCAACGCCGGCGCGGATTTGAGCGATGCCGAGGCGGCGCTGCTTGCCGACCTTATTGCCCGCCACGGGCGTGCCGTGCTGCTGGCGCCAACGTTTGCCGAGCTCGACCTGTGCCGTCATGATGCGGCGGAAGCCGGCGTTTCGCTGGGTATTGACTACAAGACGCCTACATCGTGGCTTCGCTCGCTTTGGGAGCTTTTGGGCGACGGGCGCGGTTTCGTCGACAACCTGCAGCGCCAGATGCTGTTTTCGGACATGGTAGCGCGCCTCGACGACGCCGACCTGCAGCCGCTTTCGCGCAGCCAGGGCACGGTGCGTATGCTCGCGCGTATGGCTCGCGATGTGCTGCCGGGTGTGGCAGGGACAGGCACCGAGCGTTGCTGCGACAACGTTTGCAAGCCCAAGCCCAAAAGCGACGCCGAGGCTCGCGTGTTTGAACTTTTGTGCGCCTATGCGCGCGGTTTGGACCGTCGAGATATGGTCGAGCCCTGCGAGGCGGCTGACATTATGGCCGGTGCTTTGGCCGACAACCTGCCGGGGTGCGCCCGCGCCGTTTGCGTGCGCGGCGTCACGTCATTTACGTATAGCCTGCTCGAGCTGCTGTCCGCCGTGGCAAACAACGGGGGAGAGGTTGTCGTGCTGCTTGCCCGCGAGCAAGCGGCGATGCGCGAGGAGCTTGCCGCGGCATTTGATGTCCGCGGTGTGCTGTTTGAGATCGCGCCGCTGGGGGAGGGCGCCGCCGCGCCCCAGACTGCCTCCAAGTCCGCTGCTCAGCCTGCCTTTATTGAGGTCGCCGGCCCCCATGCCCGTGCCCATGCTTATGCGGACGTCATCGATAAGTTGGTGAAAGCGCACAAGGAGTCCAAGGACGATAAAGCTGCTGCAACACCCGCCGACCCCGTACGCGTGCTCGTTGTTTCTGCCCGGGCACCCCAGCTGTTCGGCGAGCTTGCCGCTCGTTTGGCGGCGCGCCACGTTGCTGCCGAGACGGCCGAGTTCACGGCGTTTTCCCAATCCATTGCGGGCAGGCAGTTCACGGCGCTCGCCAACCTGATCGAGCGTATGAAGGCCGCCGACGAAGGGGCAGCTTCTAAGACTGAGTGGTGGCCCGCTCCGGAGCTTACCGACTGGATTTACAGCCCGCTTTCGGGTGCCGACGCCGCCAGCGCGCGCACGTTCGACAAGAATATGCGACTGTCGCGCAGCAAGACCACTGCGGGCGTCAAGAGCCTGCTGCAGAGCGTGCAGGGCCAGGTGAGGGGCGCGCGTAAAGCGGCGAGCGACGAGAACTGGCTTAAGAACGTGCCGTGCGTGATCTCGGACGTGTTCCAGGCGCTGTGGCGCGACAAACCCGTGACGGCGCTCAAGGCCATGCTTGCCGTTGCCGAGGCGCTGCCCGATCGCGCACTTGGCGGTCTCGACGGTCAGGCCCGTCGCCAGGCGGAGGTGGCCCTGCTGCGCCACGTCATCGATATCCTTATGAATGGCGCCCGTGCGCTCGACGTGTCGCAGGCCGCGACCGTGCCCGTGCTCGATGACATTCGAACCAAGGTGGACAAGCGTAGCGCCGCCTACGATTGCGAGACCTACGAGGTTGACCGTGCGCCACGCGCCCAGGTTCGCTTTGCTTCGCTTGCCGATGCGGCGGCTCTGCGCTCCGGCAGCTACGATGCCGTGCTGTTTGCCGATGTCGATCTGGACAGCTATCCTCTCTCACACGAAGAGGGGCCGCTGACCACGCTGACGGCGAGCCTCGGTCGCGAGGGCGTGACGCTTGAGCCTGCGGCCTTGCTGCGCGCACGCTTTGGCCGCGCGATACAAGCGTCGCGTGGTCCGGTTACGCTCGCCCGTGTGACCCACGATCGTCAGGCGCGCAAGTGCTATCCGGCGGCCGTGTGGACCGAGTTGCGGGCGCATGCCGAGGCCGCTAACGACGCTAAGGCCGTTGGCGCCGACAAGGCGAAGTGTGTGGGTGAGGGCGATATCGTAAGGGATTTCGATCCCGCGGCAGGCGAAGGTCTTAGGCGCGAGCGCGTGACCTGCGAAGCTCCTCAGCATCTGAGCGATGAAGCCATTCCGTATTTGGTCCTGCGTCGTCGCGATGGCGAGGGCGAGGATGCGCCGCTGGTGCCGCACCTGACGTCTGCCTCGCAGATCGAGGCCTATTCGACCTGCCCGCTATGCTGGTTCGTCTCGTATCGCGTCAAACCCCAGTCGATCGACGCTGGCTTTGGCAATATGGAGAAGGGCAACTTTGTCCACGACGTGCTGGAACACTTGCATGCCCGTCTGCCTCAGGAGGGCATGGAGCGCGTGACACCCATGAATCTGCCACGCGCGAAGGAGCTGCTGCGCGAGGTCTTTGACGAGACGTTGGCCGAGCACGCCGGCAAGCGAGGCACGGAGGGCCCGCTGGTGCCGCTCTCTGCGGTGGAGGAGCGCCAGGTGGCCGAGATCTTGCCGCAGCTGGAGGGCGTGCTTGCCTACGAGTCCGAGGCACTTGCCCCCTTTGCTCCGCGCTACCTGGAGTTCGCCTTCAACGAGCTCAAGATCGAGTATGCCGGTTGGCCGCTTGGCGGGCGCATCGACCGCGTGGACGTGGACGCCGAGAATCGTGCCGTGGTGATCGACTACAAGCATCGCACGGGCGTTGAGGAGTTTAAGCTCGCCGACCCTACGGTGCGCGACGAGGAATCGGGCACGGCGCCCATCGACGATCCGCGCTGGTTGCCGCCACATACCCAAACGCTCATCTACGCCCAGGCCATGCGCCGGGCGCTGGATTTGGACACCCGCGCGGCGCTCTACTTTTCGACCAAGGGCGGCAAGCCGGCGTTGCGCGGTGCCGCGAGCGCCGAGCTGCTCGAGGAAGAGCGCGGCGACGGTCGCATCCCGGGCCTTAAGAAAGGTTTCCCCGGCGAGGGTGGCAGCATGGACTTCGACGCCCTGCTCGATCGCGTGGAGGCCGGCATCGCCGAGCGCCTGCGCGAGCTCGAAGCAGGCAACGTTGCCGCCGTCGACCCGACGTCGGCTCAGGCCGCGCATGCGCGCTGCTCGTATAACCACGAAGGAACGTTTGTAAGGAGGGACGTGTAGGCCATGGATCTTTCGACTTTGATGCCGCAACAGCTGCAGATCGTCAAAACGCTCGACCGTCCGCTGTTTGTCTCGGCGGGCGCCGGTTCGGGCAAGACCTTTACCCTCACGCGCCGCATCGTCTACGCGCTCTCGCCCGAATCCGGTCCGTTCGTTGAGCATCTGGACCAGGTGCTCGCCATTACCTTTACCAAAGATGCCGCTGCCGAGATTCGCGACCGCGTGCGCCGCGCGCTTATCGACGAGGGCATGGACGAGGAAGCGCTGACCGTCGACGACGCGTGGATCTCGACCATTCACGGCATGTGCTCGCGTATCCTGCGCGCGCACGCGCTGGAGCTGGGCATCGACCCCGAGTTCACGGTGCTCACCGATACCGACGAGCTTATGGATCAGGCAGTTGAGCATGTGCTGGCCCGCGCGACGGCGCCCGATGCCGCCCCCGAGCTCGCGGCATCGCTCAAGGCCCTCTACGCCTGGTATCCCATGGCGGGCGAGGGCGGCCCCTTTGGCGCCGGCACCACCATTAAAGGCCTGGTGCGCGACCTGTTGGAGCTCTCGAGTCAGCTGCCGGGCGGCATGGACGATGTGCGCGTGGCGCGCGGCCAGGCCGACACTTCGGCCCTTGCCGATGCCTATCGATCGGCGTTGGGTGCAAGCAGGGCGGCGACCGAAAAGGCGCAGGTGGCGCTCGATGCCATCGACGCGTTCGAGACGAGCGGCAAGACCATGGCCGATGCGGCGCGACTCATGATGTCGTGCACCATGCCGCGCGCGAGCAAAGCGTTCCCCAAGGAGCAGGTCGAGCTGCTCAAGGCCGAGGCCGCCGATGCGTTTATCAATATCGTGCTCGCTTGCGGTGGTCCCGCGCTCGATGCGCTGGTGGGCTTGGCCCGCTCTGTAGAGGCTGAGTACCGCGCGCTCAAGGCTGCCCAGTCCGCCCTCGACAACAACGACCTGCTGCGCATGGCCTACGAGGCCCTGCGCGACTACCCGGCTATTCGAGCTGCCTATGAGGGCCGCTTTAAGATGGTCATGATTGACGAGTTCCAGGATACCGACCAGATGCAGGTCGATTTGATTCGTTACCTGACCGGTGCGGGGGAGCGTGCGCTGTGCACCGTGGGCGATGCGCAGCAGTCGATCTATCGTTTCCGTGGTGCCGAGGTCGAGGTCTTCCGCCGCCAGGAGCGCAAGGTGGGATCGACGACGGCGTCCGAGGCGACTGCCGTGGCCGACGCCCCTGCTGGCGAGCTCGTTAAACTTGTGCGCAACTTCCGCAGCCATGGCGAGGTACTGCGTTACGTGGCACGCGTCTTCGACGGCGATGACGGTGGCCTGATGCAGGGCTTTTTGGACCTTGAGGCAAGTAACGGCCGCAAGGATACGCTGGTGGCAGACGCCTCGCGTCGCCAGGCCCTCTTTGTTGCCGGCGGCAGTACGCAGGAGCGCACGCAGGCCAAGGCCCGCGCGATCGCGGAGCGGTTCCGCGCGCTTGCCGATGCCGGCCAGCCCCAGGGTGGCATGGTGCTGCTGCTGGGCCGCATGACCAACGCCGACGTCTACGCCCAGGCTTTCCGCGACCAGGGGCTCGACTGCGTGATCGCAGGCGGCTCAGTCTTTGCCCAAGCTGCCGAGGTGCAGACGGTGCGCGCCCTAGTCTGCGCGCTCGCCAACCCGGCCGATACGGCGCAGGGCCTTATGCCGCTGCTCGCCTCGCCGATGTTTGCGCTCGGCGCCCAGGAGTTCCTGGCGCTGGCGACCAAGCTGGACGACCAGACGGGGGAGACCTCGCGCCGCAACATCGACGTGGGCATCATGAGCGATTCCGATGTGCCGGGTTTGCAAGACTTGCCGCTCGTGACGCGCGCCCGCGAGGTGCTGCGGTATGCGCTCCGTCGCGTGGGCCGCGATTCGTTCGCCGCCATCGCGCGCGACGTGGTCAACGCCTCCGGCTGGTTTGTGCGTCTGGCACAGCGTGGTCCCGAGGGCAAGGCCATTGCCGCCAACGTGCTCAAGGCGCTCGACGCCGTGGCCGAGGCAGAGGCCGAGCTCGGCAACTCGCCGCGCTCCATTGCGCTCGCCTTCGACCGCTTCTTGGCGGGCAAGGAGGCCCCGGGCGCGCTCAACGAGGAGGGCGACGGCGCGGTACGCATCATGACGGTGCATGCGTCCAAGGGTCTGGAGTATCCGGTCGTAGCGGTTGCCGAGTGTTTTGGCGTTCGTAAGTCCTCGGGTGCGGCACAGATGGGTCGCGTCGAGGGCGGAGCGCAGATCGTGGCGCTGCCGGCACGCTTCGACGGCGTTAAGCTCGCCGACGGAACCTTTGTGAAGGGCGACGACGTCAAAAAGCAGTTTGAGCATGCGTTTAAGGGCAAGGGCACGTCGTTGTGGCTGCCGCCAGAGCTCATGGAGGACGTCTGTGCGACGGGCTCTCCCGCCGAGGCATTTGCCCGCCTGCGCGACGACGACCTGCAGCTTTCGCTCGAGGAGCGGGCCCGCTTGCTCTATGTTGCCATGACGCGTGCGCGCGAGCTGGTCATTCTGGCGATGGATGCCGGCGTGAGCCGTGGCAAGGTGACGGCGCCGACCTTCGACGTCGAGACCGATCTGACCTACGACGTGCTGCGTCGTATTCTGCCGACGGACGGCCTGGACATGCCGCAGCTCGATGCCGACCGTTTGGTGTTCGACAACTCCCAGCCGGGCGACTACGAGCTCATCTCGCTGGCTGACTTTTCCTTTGGCGAGCAGGCGTTTGAGGCCAACGCTTCGCTGGATGCCGAGGGCAGGCTTGTCCGCGGCGATGCGGAGCCGGAGGGTGCCGGTGCAGATGCCCGCGCCGCCGTTCCCGGTCCTGCCGACCCCGAGCCCGATTCGTTTGAGCTTGTGTATCCCCAGGCAGTGGGCGTGCGCATGGGCACCTGTCCGTATCCGGAGCGCGATTCGTACAGCTACTCGTCAATTGCCGCGGCGCTGCATGCCGAGTCCGAGGACCGTGCCGCCGAGGCGCATGTGCCCATGGACGAGGCTGGCGATGATGCGGAGTCGGATGGTTCCGAGATGACGGATGCAGACGTGGCCGCCGTTGAGCCCGCCGGCAACCCCATGGCGCTGGGCTCGGCGTTCCATGCTGCCTGCCAGTGGCTGATCGAGATGGGTGCCGACGCGTTGCCCGCTGCGCGCGCCGATGCGCTGGCACGCTTGTGGCGCCTGACGCCGGAGCAGCGCGAACGCTTCGACGTTGCCCTGGACCGCTGGCTCAAGTCGGCTGTTCGTGCCGACCTGCTCGCGTGGCCGTGCGTTCGCGCCGAGGTGCCGTTCTTTTCGTTGGGCTGTGAGGACAAGGACATTGCCCGCTACGGTGCATATGCCGAGGGCGCCATCGACGCTTTGGCAACCGACCCGGCCGATCCGTCGCGCGCGCTGGTCATCGACTACAAGACGGGCGGCACACCGGACGAGACGCCGGATCAGCTGCAGGAGAAGCACGCCCTGCAGGCGCGCGTCTACGCTGATGTTCTGCACAAGGCGGGCTTTGAGGCCGTGACGGTCAAGTTCGTCCGCGTGGAGCAAGTCGACCCCGCCAACCCGTGCGAGCCTCAGGTGGTCACCTACAGCCTCTAGCCACCTCAGGCTTTATGGTGCTATTTGGTTGGTTTTGCGGCCGTAAGGCCCTCAATCGTCCAAATGGCACCGCAACGCATGGGAGAGCTTGGGGCGGTACAATGGCCCGAACGGTTCAAACGGATAAGGGGCCATCATGCAGCTCACCCAAACGCTTAAGGTGACGCCGGAGGAGCTTTTTGACGCTCTGGCGGGGTCCATCATGCAGGATATCGAGAACGCCACGGGCAAGTGTCCCAGCCGCAACAAGCTCAGCGGCTATAAGTACGAGAAGCGCCCATACCGCAAAAGGTAAGGTGACTCTTCATCGGAAACCGTGAACGCTTCGGGTTTCGAGTCAGTAGCGAACAGCCCGACAAAAAATGTTGTTGGAAGTGCCAAATGAATAAGAATGCCGCTACGCAGCTGCACATCTATTCCGCCTTTTTCGTTCTCGCGGGATTTGTTTTAAATCGGGGAGTGTTTCTACTTTTCCTTGCGGAGAAAGGAATGTCTGTCACGGAAATCGCGCTTTATCAAGCCCTGTTTAACATTGCAACGGTCGTCCTCGAGCTGCCAACAGGGCTGATAGGCGATTTCTTTGGAAAGAAGTTTTCGATTCAAGTGGGCGTGCTGCTGCTTTTCTTCCATACGGCTGGCATGCTGTTGCTCTCAGGCCCCTTTCTTGTCGTGCTTTCCCTTGTTGAGGCACTCGCCTACTCCCTTCAATCGGGATCCGAACAAGCACTTTTATATGAAATTGCCCGGAATGCCGGTCAAGGAGAGCGCTTCCTCACCATCAATGCTCGGCTGCTTGCCGCACAATCAATCGCTACGGGAATGGCAATTGTGCTCGGATCTTTCATTGCCCAAGTATCTTGGAGCGCCCTCTACGTATGTGTCTCCGTTTTCTATCTCCTGCAGCTTTTCCTTCTGTATCCCATTGAGAGGACGGAAGCGACCCGTTCTGAAAGCTCTGAAAAGGGAAGGTTTGACGTAGCCAAGATGCTCAGACGCGAAACCTGGCGTGTTGGAGAATCCGCTTTTGCGGTATTGCTTCTTCTAATCGGCACAAGCATGCTCGATGGATTCTATGGGAGTTATTACAACTTGAATCAGTTGGTATTCGACGCATTTGATGCTCCCGTCTCCATAATAGGAATCTTTTTCGGTGCATCCTATGCAGTAAATGCGACGGCCTACATTGCAGCAGATTTCTTCTCATTGCGTTTCGGGAAAAGAAATACCATGCTCGGCTCGATGCTAATCGAGGCTGGCCTTTTCATGATTCTTCCGTGGTTCGCTTCAAATCCGCTGTGTTTGTTTGGCCTTAGCATGGTGCTTTGTTTTCTCCCAGAAGTGGTGTACATCACTTCGGAAAACTTAATCCAAGACGCGATAGCGGACGATCTCCGCGCGACGATCCTTTCCGTCGCGTCTCTGGTAAGGGCTCTCTTTTCTGCAGTGTTTTTCTCCATATTTGGACATGTGTTGGGGTTATATCCCATTCAGATAGCGCTCGGTATTATTGGTGCAATCGCGATAGCAATTACCGCCGTTGTTTCATTAAAAATGGTTGGAATACAGGTCTCCAAGAATTGATATATCGATTGACGAGCTATCCGAAGCGTCGAGCCTTCTTGATGGACATGACTATTCGTCACAAATCATTCCGCGCATCGCCGGGGTTCCAGTAATACTCGATATATCTGGATGCCCTCATTCCCCTTTTTGAAGGTCCCAAATTGACTACCCGTGTTGGTTTGGCTAGGTTCGGGTGCTGTCCGTGCCGTGGGGTAAAATCGTTCAGTCAGAACACGAACCCGCATCGGAGCTCATCACATGGCATTCGTCCATCTGCACAACCACACCGTTTTCTCCATGCTCGACGGCGCAACCCGTATCAAGGATATGGTCAATCGCGCCGTAGAGCTGGGCATGCCCGCCGTCGCCATTACCGACCACGGCTACATGTATGGCGTGCCCGACCTGGCGCTGGCCTGCGACGCCGTCAACCACAACACGCCTGAGTACAAAACCTGGAGTCACGACAAGGCCTTTTTGGAAAAGGATCGCCGCGACGAGCTGGTGGAGCCCGATCCCGAGGAAAACCCGCGCGAGCATGCCCAGTATGTGAAGGACATGGCCATGTGGGACGAGAAGGGCAACATCGACGAGCTCAAGCCGCCCCTGGTCATCAAACCCATCTTTGGCTGCGAGGTCTACTTTACGCCGGACGAGACGCTCGCCCGCGACCACAAGCCCGAGCTCTACCACATGATCCTTCTGGCCAAGGACCAGGAGGGCTACGTCAACCTGATGCAGACGGTTTCCGAGGCAGCCGTGCAGGGCTTTTACTACAAGCCGCGCGTGACGCTCGACAACCTGCGCCGCCACGCCAAGGGCATGATCTGCACGAGCGCCTGCATCGCGGGCATCATCCCCAAATACATCGACCGCGGCGACATGGAAGGCGCCATCAAGTGGGCCGAGACCTTCCGCGATACCTTCGAACCCGGCGACTTTTATATCGAGATCCAGGAACACGGCATCACCACCGACAACGGCCTGACCGATGAGCAGATGGACCGCACGCTCATCGACATCGCCAAGCAGGTAGGCGTCAAGGTCATTGCCACCAACGACTTCCACTACCTGCGCCGCGAGGACGCTCCCGTGCAGGACGTCATCATGTGCATCGGCATGAACGCCAAGGTCGACGACCCCAACCGCATGCGCATGACTGGCTCGGAGTTTTACATGAAGACCGAGGAGGAGATGCGGGCGATGTTCCCGTATTGCCCCGAGGCCTGCGACAACACGCTCGAGATCGCCGACAAGTGCTACGTCGAGCTGGACTGGGACTCCATCATCCTGCCGCGCTTCCCGTTGCTCGACCCCGGCGAGACGCACGAGAGTCAGTTCCGCCGCGAGTGCGAGAAGGGCCTGCGCCAGCACTACGGTGACGACTGGGCCACGCGCGAGATCGGTGGCGTCAACATCAAAGAGCGCTTTGAGTACGAATACAAAGTCATCTGCGACAAGGGCTTTGCCGCCTACTTTTTGATTGTTGCCGAGTACGTGCAATGGGCCAAGGACAACGGCATCGGCGTCGGCCCCGGCCGTGGCTCGGCTGCCGGCGCTATCGTCGCCTACGCCATGAACATCACCGCGTTCGATCCGCTCGAGAACGGCCTAATGTTTGAGAGGTTCCTGTCCCCGCAGCGTACCGAGATGCCCGATATCGATATGGACTTCGACGATGAGCGGCGCCTCGAGGTCGTGGAGCACGTTCGCCAGCTCTACGGCCCCGAGAAGGTCACCCACGTCATCACCTACTCGACCATTAAGGCCAAGCAGGCCATCAACGACGCCGCTCGCGTCCTGGACTACCCGGTCTACATGGGCCAGCGTCTGTCCAAGATGGTCTCGAGCGACCCCAAGGTCAAGCTCAAGCAGGTGCTCGAAAAGCAACCCGGCAAAGAGGACCTGTTTAACCCCGATTTTGCCGAGGCATATAAAAAGGACGACGACGCCCGCCGCATCATCGACACGGCGCTCTCAATCGAGGGCCTCACCCGTGGCGAGGGCGTGCACGCGTGCGCCGTTCTGATCTGCCGCGACCCCGTCAACGAGCACGTGCCCACCAAGCTCGACACCAAGGGCGGCGTCGAGATTACCCAGTACGAGGGCCATACCGTTGCCGACATGGGCCTGCTCAAGATGGACTTCTTGGGCCTGCGCACGCTGACTGTTATCTCCAAGGCCAAGGCAAACATCAAAAAGAACTTCGGCATCGACATCAAAGAGGAAGAGATTCCCTTTGACGACCCCGAGATCTTTAAGCTCATGGGTTCCGGCCACACCGCCGGCGTCTTCCAGGTCGAGTCCGCCGGCATGACGGCCACGATCAAGAACATGAAGCCCACCGAGTACAAGCACGTCGTAGCATTGATCGCCCTGTACCGCCCGGGCCCGCTGGGCGCCGGCATGGTTTCGTCCTACATCAACCGTATGAACGGCAAGGAGCCGGCGGTCTCCTACGACGACCGCCTGGACGACATCCTGGGCGAAACCTACGGCACTATGGTCTACCAGGAGCAGGTTATGCTCATCTCCGTTGAGATGTGCGGCTTCTCCAAGGGCGAATCGGACTCGCGTATCCGTAAGCCCGTGGCTAAGAAAAAGATCAAGCTGCTCACGTCGACGGTGCTGCACTGGGAGGATGGCTCGGACGAGACCACCTACGACCACTGGATGAACGGCGCTATCAAGAACAACTACACGCGCGAGGTCGCCCAGAAGATTTGGGACGATGTTCTCGAGTTCGCGTCCTACGCCTTTAACAAGTCGCACTCCGCCGGCTACGCCATCCTGGTTATGCAGACGGCGTGGCTCAAGGCGCACTATCCGCACGAGTACATGGCGGCCGTTCTGACGTCCTATACGGGCAAGACCGACAAGATCGTGCACTACGTCTCGGCGTGCCGTCACGACGGCATCCCCGTGCTTTCGCCAGATGTCAACGAGTCCGGTACCGAGTTCACGGCTACTAAGGAGGGCGTGCGCTTTGGTCTGGCCGGCATCCGCGGCGTGGGCACCGGCGTGGCGCAGGCGATTATCGCCGAGCGCGAGGCGGGTGGTCCGTTTAAGACGCTGCACGACTTTGTCGAGCGCGTGGACTCGAGCCAGGCCAACCGTCGCGTGATCGAATCGCTGATCAAGGCAGGTGCCTTCGACTCCACGGGCTATCCGCGCCGCCAGATGATGCACTTTGTGGACAAGAACAACCCCGAGAACATCATCGACGCCGCGGTAAAGCGCCAGAAGGATCGCGCGAGCGGCCAGACGTCGTTCTTCGATATGTTTGGCGACGTTGAGGGCTCGGGCTTCGAGGTCAGCGTGCCCGATCCGGATGGCCAGGAATGGGACCGCCACCTCAAGCTGAGCCAGGAGAAAGAGGTTCTGGGCATCTATGTCTCGGACCACCCGCTGCGCCCGTTTGAGTATGCGCTAGCCAAGGCGCGCGACTTTTCGTTCTTGCAGATCGACACCGGCTACGAAGTTCAGAATCCTACGGGCGGCACCATCAACCAGGAGATTCCCGAGGGTAAGGCGTTGTGGTGGGCCGGCATGGTCTCGAGCGTGTCCAAGCGCGTGACCAAAAACGGCGACCCCATGGGCATCGTGCAGCTCGAGGACATGGAAGGCGAGGCCACCGTCGTCGTGTTCCCTAAGACCTACAAGGAGGCCGAGGGGTACCTGTACGGCGAGGTCGATCCCGAGACCGGTGCACAGCTGTCCGATGCGTTTGTGCGCATTAAGGGCAAGCTCGAGCGCTCGGACCGCGGCGACCAGATCATCGCGCAGGAGATCGTGCCGCTGGAGCTCAACGAGGAGAACAACAAGCCCAAGGTGTTTGAGGTTATGGTGCCCAACAGCCGCTTTAGCCAGGGCAATATGGCGCGCCTGGCCACGGTGCTCACCACCAACCCGGGCGGCGATCGCGTGGAGATCTTTATCGAGCAGGTGGACGGGCGCGTGCTGCGCGCCGAGGTGCCTGCCAAGGTCAACGCGCGCTCGATTCCGCTGCTGGCCGAGGCCAAGGCCATCGTGGGCAACCAGGGTCGCGTGACGGTGATCTAAGCTACCCCGGGTGAGATTGGAGGAAGTGATGGCACAGGGGACGTTTGTGCAGGCGCTTCGGAAAGAGGCGGCGCTGAGCGGCACCTTTATGAAGGGGCGCTCGCTCATGCTCAACGGCGCCGTGCTGTCGATTGAGGACAGCGGCTCGCGCTTCTCCAAAAACGTGACGGTCGAGGGCTCAGTGCGCGGCTCGCGCGGCGACCTGTACAAGACGCGCGTGGCGCTCGACATGGACGAGCATGAGGTGATCGACTACGACTGCGATTGCCCCGCTGCCTATCGCTATCCCGGCATGTGCAAGCACGCCATCGCCACGGCGCTGGCGTATCTGGACGCAAGCGGCACCGAGCCCGTCGAGGGCCTGCGCACGCCGGTCCGCACGTTTACGGCACCGCCCGCACAATCCAAGCAGCCCACCGCATCTGCGGTCAACCCCAACTTTCCCTTCCCGGCGCCCGTCCCCACGAGCCCGAGCCTTATGGCGGCGCTCTCCGATCTTTCGGACGCGCGCATGAATGAGCTGGCGAGCATGCGCCGCAAGCTTGCCGGTGCCGTCGATCCCGACGCCCCCAAAGCGGCGTTGGAGCCCTCGTTGGTGCCGTACTACAATCCGCTGTTCGCCGACCGCTTTAGCTGGGCGCTCGAGTTCCGCATTCGCTGCGGTTCGGTGTCCTACGTGGTGAAGGATATCGACGGCATGGCCGACGCCTATGTCCGAGGCGGCACCTTCTCGTACGGCAAGAAGCTCACGTTTGTCCATTCACCTGAGGCCTTTGACGAGGTTTCGGTGCGCCTGCTCGACCTTGTTGTGGCAACGGTTGTGTATCTGAGCGACATCACGAGTTCGCGTTCGGCGTCGTACGATTTTGCACGCAGCGGCTTTGTCGCCGAGCGCCAGCTGCCGCTGTCCGAGCATGACATCGTATACATGCTGGACTTGCTACCTGGCCGGACCATTTCCTTTGAGCCCGCCTGGTCGCGGGGAACGACAACGCATCGTTCCTATGAGGTAGCGGTTGAGCTGTCGCCGGTGGGGGAGGACGAGGCCTCGGCAAAACAACCGCCGCTTCTTGCCGCCAAAATCGCGCCGGCGGCCGGTGGCAGCTACGACCTGCGCCTGCCTGCCGATATGTACTGCTTTGCCTCGGGCGACGTTGCCTATCTGGTCGACACGCACCGCGCGCGCCGCGCCGATGCGGCGTTTGCCCAGCATGCCGCACCGTTTTTGTCGCGTCTGCTGCCCTGTCGCACGCCGATCCATATCGCCGCCGAGCAGGTGGGCGAATTCTGCCGCATGGCGCTGCCCGTGCTGCGCGAATACACTGACCTCACTGCTCCCGCCGTGCTCGACACCGTGGCGCCCGAGCCGAGCTTTGCCATGGCGATCGGCGTCGACGATGGGCTCGTGACCTGCAAAATTTCGGTTACCTACGGCGACTGGTCGGCAGATCTCTTTAGCCTGGGTGCTCCGGGCAGCCCCTTCGAAGACCAGCGTCCTGGCGTGCCGCCGCGCGACGAAGTGGCAGAGTTTCGCGTTATGGACACGGCGGCCCTGTATTTCGACTTTTACGAGGGCGGCCTGGCATTTGAGGAACGCGATGACGAGAGCCTGTTCCACTTGCTGACCGAGGGCCTGTCCGCCCTGTCCGAGCTGGGCGAGGTCATGCTCAGCGACCGCCTGCGCCAGATTTCGGTGCGCCCCGCGCCCAAGCTTTCGGTGCGTGCGACCGTCAAGAGCAACCTACTCGACGTCGAGTTGGGTGCGAGCGGGCTTTCGGCGGCAGACCTTGCCGTCTATCTCGATTCGTACAAGCGTCATCAAACGTTTGCGCGCCTTACGTCCGGCGACATCATTCGCCTGGACGAGGGCGCCCGAGCCGCGTTTGGCCTCGCCGAGGACCTGGGTGTCGATGCCGTCGACCTGCTCGACGGCGTGTCGCTTCCCGCGTCGAGCACCCTGTTCGTCGATAGCATGCTCGCGCGCACGCCGGCGCTCGAGGCCGATCGCGACGCTGCGTTCCGCCGTACCGTCGAGCGCCTGGACACGCTCGGCAAGATGGACTTTACGGTGCCGGCATCGCTCAAGGCAACGATGCGCGGCTACCAGGTCGACGGATACCAGTGGCTCGGCTCGCTCGAACACCTGGGCCTTGGCGGCATCTTGGCCGACGACATGGGCCTGGGCAAAACGCTCCAGATGATCGCGCATATCCTGGCGCGCGTGGAGGCGGGGGACACCAAGCCCACGCTCGTGGTATGCCCGGCCTCACTCGTGTACAACTGGACTGCCGAGCTGGAGCGCTTTGCGCCCTCGCTCGATGTGTGTGCCATCGTGGGCGCCAAGGCGCAGCGCCGCGTGCAGATTGCCGGCGTGGCCGAGCATAACGTGGTCGTGACGTCGTATGATCTTATGCGGCGCGATATCGATGAGTACGCCGAACGGGATTTTGCCCGCGTGGTGCTCGACGAGGCCCAGTACATTAAAAACCCGCTCACGCAGGTAGCGCGCGCCGCCAAGCGCCTGCCTGCCGGTGTGCGCTTTGCCCTGACGGGCACGCCCATCGAAAACCGCCTGTCCGAGCTCTGGAGCATCTTCGACTTTTTGATGCCGGGCCTGCTTGGCACACGCGAGTCGTTTGCCAAGCGCTTCGAAAGCCCGGTCGAGCACGCCGAGGGTGACAGCGCCGCTCGCCTGCAGGCGCTCGTGTCGCCGTTTGTGCTGCGCCGTGTCAAGGAAGACGTGGTGGCCGATCTGCCCGAGAAGATCGAGGACACCGTCATGGCACAGCTCACCGGCGAGCAGCGCAAACTCTACCTGGCCAACCAGGACCGCATCGCCCAGCAGGTGCAGCATCGCGAGGCATCCGAGTTTAAGAAAGACAAGCTCAAGGTGCTCGCCGAGCTCACCAAGCTGCGCCAGATTTGCTGCGACCCGCATCTACACTACGAGGACTACAAGGCGGGGAGTGCCAAGCTCGACGCTTGCATGGAGCTCGTGCACGGTGCGCTCGACGGCGGGCATCGCATCCTGTTGTTCAGCCAGTTTACGGGCATGCTCGACATCATTGGCAAGCGTCTGGCCAAGGAGGATATCGGCTTTCTTAAGCTCACGGGCGCTTCGTCCAAGGAAAACCGCGCCAAGATGGTCGCGCAGTTCCAGGCGGGCGAGGTGCCGGTCTTTTTGATTTCGCTCAAGGCGGGCGGCGTGGGCCTTAATTTGACGGCTGCCGACGTGGTGATCCACTACGACCCGTGGTGGAACGTGGCCGCGCAGGACCAGGCGACCGACCGCGCGCATCGTATTGGCCAGAAGCATACCGTGACCGTGTACAAGCTCATCGCCAAGGACACGATCGAGGAACGCATCATGCAGATGCAGGAGTCCAAGCGCGACCTGGTCAACAGCGTGCTCGGCGGCGACGGCATCTCCTCGGCGCTGTTTACCCGCGAGGATGTTCTGGCGCTGCTCGTCGGCGACGGGCGCTAGCCTCGCTCATTATGTGTTCATTTGCGATGCCGTGGATGGTTCGCGCGCCTTTGGGCATAAGAAGCATCGAGAACATCGGCACATCAGCAAAGGAGAACATCATGGCGAAATTTTTTAAGGACCCCGACGGTAAGCTCATTGCCGCCCTTGGCAACGACGTTGCAACCCCTGCCGGCTGCACGGAGCTGACCGCGAACACCGAGGATGCGGCGCACGAGAAACACGTGCCGGTCGTCGAGACCGAGCGCGACGGTCACGTGATCCGCGCACGCGTTGGCTCGGTCGAGCATCCCAGCCTGCCCGAGCACTATATTGAGTGGATCGCCCTTGAGGCCGAGGGCCGTCTGGAGGTCCATTACCTTGAGCCCGGCATGAAGCCCGCGACGTTTTTTGCCGGCGGCTCCAAGACCGGCACCGTCTATGCGTATTGCAACCTGCATGGGCTGTGGTCCGCGACGTTCTAGGAGCGCGTCCCCGCTCGGGGTATCATAGCTAGCATATGCACATGCGAGCGCCGACCGCATCATGCGGCCGGCGCTTTTACTACGACAACGATGGTTTACGACGGAAAGGGCTGAGCCATGAAGCTCGCGCTTGCACAGATCGATATGCGCCTGGGTGATATTGAGGGCATTTGCGGCCGCATCGAGGACCAGGCTCGTCTGGCCCACGAGCGCGGGGCGCGCGTGCTGTGCGTGCCGGCTCCGCTCTTTATGGGCGCCATGCCCGGGGGCCTGGTGGGCACTGTCGACTTTGAGCACGACATGTTGACAGGCCTGACCGGTGTCGCCGAGCGTATCCAAGAACTCGATATGATCTGCATCGTGCCCGCGGCGGTTTCGTTTGAGGGCCAGCCCCTGCTCGACTACATGATGCTCAAGGACGGCCATGTGGTGCCGGCCCGTTCGAGCATTGCCCTGCAGCGTGGTGGGAACGGTGATGCCCGTTGGGCGCCGCCGGTCTTCGACGTGGACGGCGTGCGTATCGCCGTGATTTTCGACTTGGACCGCGAGCTCGAGATGCTGCCGACCGGCGTCGACCTCATCGCCTATTTTCAGTTCAACGCGTTTGACATGACCGACCGCGAGACGGCCGCCATTGCCGCCGTTCGCAGTGGTGCCTACCGCAAGATTGCGTCCAAGCGCAGCGTATGGTTTGCCTGCATGGCGCCGGTCGGTGCCTATGACGAGTCGGTGTATACCGGCGGATCGTTTGTGCTCGACGACTGCGGGCGCGTGGTGGCCCAGGCGCCGTGTTTTGAAGAGAGCCTGCTGGTTCAGGAGATCCAGCGCGGTGTGATGCTCGATGCCTTGGAGGACCACGAGCTGCCCGAGTTTCGCTCCGAGGAATGGCTGTGGCAGGCGCTGGTGCTCGCTGTGCGCGATAACGCCCGTGCCCATGGCACGTCGCGCGCCGTGGTGGCGCTCGAGGGCGATCTGCCGTCGTCTTTGCTTGCGGCGCTGGCTGTCGATGCATTGGGCTCGCGCAACGTGATCGGCCTGGTGTTGGACCGCAACCGCATCTTTACGCCGGCGCAGGAAGAGGCCGAGGCCGCTCGTTGTGCCGCCGTTCGCGCGATTGCCGAGCGCCTGCATATTCGCACGGTTGAGCGCGATGCGCCGGATGCGGCGCGCGTACTCGACCGCGATGTGTCGGCGGGCGACGCCGAGCGCCTGCGCTCTCGCACGCTGGGCCTTATGCTGGAGGACACGGCGCTCGAGCTGGGCGCGATGGCTCTGAGCCCGCTGTCCAAGACCGAGTACGCGCTGGCGGCGCCGGCGCTTTGCGGCGGCTATCAGGGCGATTACGCGCCTTTTGGCGATGTGTACCTGTCGACGCTCGAGTTTGTGGCGCGCGTACGCAACCGTACGTCTGCCGTGGTGCCGCAGGAGCTCGTGACGCTCAACGCGGTGGAGGATTGCATGGAGCGCGTGCTGGCGCAAGCGCTCTCGACGCTCGACGGCCCGGTCGATATGCTCGATCGCGCGGCGCAGCTGCTCGGTGGGCTCGAGCCGGGCGAGGTCGATGGCACGCTCGAGTCGCACGTCGACCGCAACCGACCCTTCGACGACATCCCAATGGCCGCCGGCAAGCCCGAGGCTTGCTCGCTGCTGCTGATGCTCGTGCGTCAGAGCGAGGCCGCCCGCCGCATGCTGCCGACGGCGCCGATCGTCTCGGCCCGCTCGTTTGTCGAGCGCGCCTGGCCGTACATGCTCGCGTGGTCCGACCTGGGGCTGAGCGGCAGGGAACGCATGACGGTCGATGCGCTGGCGCGCGCCGAGGTGAACCGCTTTGCCGACGAGGATACAAGCGAGCGCATGCGTGGCGAGATGATGGGCATACTGGGTGACCTGTTGGGTATTTCGCCCGAGCAGATGGAGGAGCTGCGCTCCGAGGACGGCCAGCGCCGCCTGCACGAGGGCATGAAAAAGTTTGAGGGCGAGGTCCAGGACGCCATCGAAAAGATGATGGGCGGCCAGGGCGGACCGCAGGGTGGCCCACAAGGCGGGCCGATGCCGCAGCCGCCGGTTGATCCCCGACAGTTCCCATTCTTCTCGCAGAACTAAACTGGGGATGGGATTCGCTCCCAACCCCGATACTTCAACTAAGCGTCTTGGCCCCGTTGTGTTATTCTAGAACAGACGTTCGTGAATGATGCGCGGGGCCTTGCCTTGTGCTGTGTTGGTGGCGAGGGGAGGTTGGCTTGGTTATCTTGGGTATCGACCCCGGTTTGGCCCATACGGGTTGGGGGATTATCGAGGAGCGGCGCGGCGAGGTTCGCTGTCGCGCCTACGGTTGTATCGAGACCAGCGCGGGTAGCCCGCTCGCGGTGCGCCTGTCGCATATCGCCCGTGACCTCAAGGGCGTTGTCGAACGCTATCGACCCGATACCGCTGCTATCGAGAGCATTTACTTTGGCGCCAACGTTCGCTCGGCCATCCCTACGGCGCATGCCCGCGGTGCTGCACTCGTGGCGCTTTCGGAATGCGCGCTCGAGATTGGCGAGTACACGCCTATGCAGATTAAGCAGGCGGTTGTGGGCACCGGCGCTGCGGACAAACGGCAGGTCGCCTACATGGTGCGTACGCTCACACAGCTCGACCATGACCCGCATCCCGACCATGCCGCCGATGCCCTGGCTTGCGCCATCTGCCATGTAAACCTCAGCCGCACCCGGGCGCTTACCGGCGGCGAGTTCTATCAACAGAGAGGAACCGGATACTGATGATCTCCCAGCTCCATGGAACGCTTGTCGAGGCCACGATGAGCTCGGCCGTTGTCGATGTATCGGGCGTGGGCTTTGAGCTCGGCATCTCGGGCAGCACTGCCGCCACGTTGCCCACACCCGGCGGCGAAGTTCGCCTCTATACCCGTATGCAGGTGCGTGAGGACGCCATGACGCTCTTTGGCTTTGCCTCCAAGGACGAGCGCACGATGTTCGATCGGCTCGTGTCCGTCTCGGGTGTCGGTCCGCGCCTGGCGCTTGCCGTGCTTTCCACCTATACCGTGGGACAGCTGTATTCGCTGGTGATGGCCGAGGACGACAAAGGCATGGCCAAGGTGCCCGGTGTGGGCAAAAAGACAGCGCAGCGTCTGATTCTGGAGCTCAAGAGCACCTTTGCCAAGGACAAGGGCTTTGTTCCGGTCGACGTGATTCCCGGACAGGTTGCGATGCCCGTGCCCACCGCCGCTCCTTCGGCGATCGATGACGCCCGTGCAGCACTCCTTTCCATGGGCTTTAGCCCGCAGGAGACCGATGTTGCCCTGAGCGGGTATGATGGGCAGAATATGCGTGTCGAGGATCTGCTCGGCGCGGCGCTTAAGCGACTTGGAATGGATGCGTGATGTGGGAAGCCGATGACTCTCAGGACCTGTGGGCGACGCCCGGCAGCTCGCCGGCGGCATCCATGGCGCACGGTGAGCGCATGGTGGGCTCGGAGCTGACGCCCGAGGACCTCGATGTTGACCGTACCCTGCGCCCCCAGCGCCTGGACGACTACTGCGGTCAGGAGCACATCAAACAGAGCCTTCGCGTGCTGATCGAGGCCGCGCAGAGCCGTGGCGAGACGCTCGACCACGTGATCTTCTCGGGCCCTCCGGGTCTGGGTAAGACCACGCTGGCTACGGTTATCGCCAACGAGCTGGGCGCTCAGATTAAGACGACGAGCGGTCCGGCCATCGCGCGCACCGGCGACCTGGCGGCCATTCTGACTAACCTGCAACCGGGTGACGTGCTGTTTATCGACGAGATCCACCGCCTCAACCGTTCGGTCGAGGAAGTTCTGTATCCCGCGATGGAGGACTTTGCGCTCGATATCGTGATCGGCAAGGGTCCGGCTGCGCGCTCGATTCGCCTGGATATCCCCAAGTTCACGCTGGTGGCGGCAACGACTCGCTCGGGCATGTTGACCGGCCCATTGCGCGACCGCTTTGGCATTTCATATCGCCTGGATTACTACACGGTCGAGGAGCTCGCTCAGATCGTGATACGCTCGGCGACCATTCTGGGTGTGACGATCGACCATCCCAGCGCACTCGAGATCGGCTCGCGTTCGCGTGGTACGCCGCGTCTTGCCAACCGTCTTCTCAAGCGCGTGCGCGACTACGCGCAGGTGCGCGGCAACGGCCCCATCGAGCTCGATATCTGCCGTCAGGCGCTCGAGTTCTTTGAGATCGATGAGCTTGGTCTGGACTGGATGGATATTCGCATTTTGGAGACACTCGCCAAGACGTTCTCCGGCCGTGCCGTGGGCCTGACGACGCTTGCCAGCGCGGTGGGCGAGGACCCGGGAACGCTCGAGGATGTCTATGAGCCCTATTTGCTGCAGTGCGGGTTGATGATTCGTACGCCGCAGGGCCGTCAGGCAACGCTTCGCACCTTTGAGCACCTGGGGATTGAACCTACCGTTTAGGGCGCTTTGTTTTGGCGGGCTGTTGGGCTATCGCCGGGCATCGGGTAAACATATCGCCGTTCATCGGTTATGGGCGTTTTACTATTGCGCGCCCGTGCTATGCTGAATTGGTCTTTTTCTCATTCGGTAACGAAAGGACCGCCCATGCCTACTGACATCGAAATCGCACGTTCTGTCACGCCGCTGCCTATTACCGAGGTGGCCAAGAACGCCGGCGTCGACGTTAAGCACCTTATTCCGTACGGCTTCGACAAGGCTAAGGTCGACTATTCACTGCTCAACGAGCCGACCGATCACCAGGCCAAGCTCGTCCTCGTGACCGCTATCAACCCAACGCCTGCGGGCGAGGGCAAGACCACCACGACCATCGGTCTGGCCGATGGCCTGCGTCGTCGCGGCGTCAAGAGTGCCGTGGCCCTGCGCGAGCCTTCGCTCGGCCCCGTCTTTGGCGTTAAGGGCGGCGCTGCCGGCGGCGGCTGGGCTCAGGTCATCCCCATGGAGGATATCAACCTGCACTTTACCGGTGACTTCCATGCTATCGGCGCCGCCAATAACCTGCTGGCCGCCATGCTCGACAACCATATTCAGCAGGGCAATCAGCTCGGTATTGACGTTAAGCGCATCACTTGGAAGCGCGTCGTCGATATGAACGACCGTCAGCTGCGCCACGTCATCGACGGTATTGGCGGTAAGGCCCAGGGCGTGCCGCGCGAGGACGGCTTCGATATCACCGTCGCCTCCGAGGTCATGGCAATCCTGTGCCTGTCTACAAGCATTAACGACCTCAAGGAGCGCCTGGGCGAGATCGTCGTCGGCTACAGCTTTGCCGGCGAGCCCGTCCGCGCCCGCGACCTTAAGGCCCAGGGTGCCATGGCCGCGTTGCTTAAGGACGCGCTCAAGCCCAACTTGGTGCAAACGCTCGAGGGCACGCCTGCGTTTGTCCACGGCGGCCCCTTCGCCAACATTGCCCACGGCTGCAACTCTATCATGGCCACGCGTATGGCGATGCGCTTTGGCGATGTCGCCATTACCGAGGCCGGCTTCGGTGCCGATTTGGGTGCCGAGAAGTTCCTCGACATTAAGTGCCGCATGACGGGCGTTCGCCCCAGCGCCGTCGTGGTCGTCGCCACCGCTCGTGCGCTGAAGTACAACGGTGGCGTCGCCAAGGCCGACCTCAACGAGGAGAACCTCGAGGCACTCAAGGCCGGCATGCCCAACCTGCTGCG